>JAAYUP010000154.1 GCA_012517635.1 Candidatus Atribacter alterifermentans | reverse complement strand
GGTGAAACGAAAATAAGATACATCGATGCGGTAGTTTCAGGAGTGGCTACTTCTTCAATAATTTTCATCCAAGGATTTTTTATAACATTAACTTGGATT
Organism: Candidatus Atribacter alterifermentans; assembly: GCA_012517635.1. GTDB lineage: Bacteria > Atribacterota > Atribacteria > Atribacterales > Atribacteraceae > Atribacter > Atribacter alterifermentans. The sequence continues at coordinate 3,423 of JAAYUP010000154.1, read as the reverse complement.
CCAATATCAGCTGCGTTGGCTTGAATGAGTAGAGCAACCTTTTCTTCATCGGGAACTTCAGCACACCATATAAGGTCAACCGGGTATTCATCGAGTTTATCGGCATAGGGGGAAAGAGCTAATTCTTCTTTAGCTTTTTCCAGATCACGTTTGTATTGGAACACATTGGGGTTATGGCCGGGAAGAATAAAAGAAACCGGGCCTTGACACTGGTGTGAACCGGGGAAAATATGATTGGCAATCGCATCATAGTCTATTGAATAAGCAAGAGCTTTTCTAAAGTGTATATCATCTGTCGGAGCTTTTTTGTTGTGCATCATGGCAAAGAAGGTACTTCCACCGAAAAGTTTTGCAACTTTTATGCCTTCTAATTTGGAAACATTGTCATAGAATTCTGCTGGTTGTCGGAAATCGGAAATCTCCAATTCTCTTTTCTGGATCAGAGTTCGAACGGTAGCAGTTTCAGTGGTTCCGATGTTTCTGAAGGAATCTGGAGCGTTGGGGTCAAAAGGTTTCCAATAGTCAATAAAACGAACCGCATGAAGGTATTCTTCTAACTTCATTTCTTGAACCTGATAAGGACCAGACCCTGCATCATTAGTGAGAAGCCATCTTTTCCCATAATCTCCTAATTCACCAAATTCGCCATTTTGTTCAATATTAGCCATAACCAAGTCTTTATTCAGCACATAGAGACGTACCAATGAGTATAAAAATGGACCAAAAGTTTTTTTCAGGTGAAAAGTTACCGTATAATCATCATTGGCTTCTACGCTTTCGATAACCGGTTTAAAAATATAACTGTAACCTTGCCCAATTGCCAATAAGCGGTCCATGGAGAATTTCACATCTTCGGCTTTCAGTTCGCTGCCATCATGAAATTTTACTCCGGAGCGCAATTTGAAGACATAAGTTAAACCATCATCAGAAATCGTCCAAGATTCAGCTAAATGCGGTACGACTTCTCCATCATGGGTTGGAAATACCAGAGTGTCATATAAGTTTGCTACCGAAACCGAACTGGCAAAGTCAGCAGCGATGGCCGGATCGATGTAACAAGGCCAAGCATTGGTCAGACGAATGGTTTTTTCAGAAATTGAAGCAGCGAGAGTTGCTCCTGAAAAAACAAAAAAACATAAAACCACAGATAAAATCCAAATAGAATAACGATTTTTCATTCAGTTCCCTCCTAAAGCGTATAATTTTTAAAATATTTTCAAGGATACTCTAATATACAAGATTTCTCAACCATTCTCTTTTTAAATCACAAAATTTCCATGATCCATAATAGTTTTTCCATCAAATTTCACGGTTGGATTGGTGACAATCCCATCGTCGTGAGTTTTCGATTCGATCTTGCCTCCCATATCGGTGTTCATTCCAAAAGCAATATGAATAGTTCGGAAAGCCTTTTCATCTTCTAAAATATTGCCAGTTACCCGAGCTTTATCATTGGTTCCAATGCCGAGCTCGGCGACCCAGTAAGCATTCGGATCATCCAGAGATTGGAGATGCCGCTCAAAATTGGAAGCTTACGCCCCCCCTTCAAACTTGATGGCTCTACCATCCTGAATAGTTATCCGAATTGGAGCTGATAACAAGCCTAATGGTGACTGAGAGCCATCAACTACCACTACCCCATTGACCGATTCTTCAACCGGTGCAATGTAAGCTTCTCCAGCAGGTAAATTTCCCCAGCGTCCTTTTTCCCGATAGATTCCATCATCAGGAGGAAGGCCAGGTTTTCTCCCTTTTAAACTCATTACTAAATGAGTTCCCAGTTCAGTGGTTATTTCGACTTCTTGAGTTGATTCCCTTAATTTGGTCAATTTCCAGCTCAATTCAGATACTTTTTGATAATCAGCGGTCATGGCTCCAATAGTCATCATATCGTCGGTAATCCCTGGCAGGCTGGCGATTCGAACACCTTGGTTGGTTGCATCAACTCGGGCGTGAGTGTGAGTTAAACTTTTTGTAGTAACCAGGAGAGCAACATCACTGGAAAGCATGGCTGCTCGAACTTCTGAAGGCGGTTCCTGGGCGTGATGATCTCGAGGGGTCATGACCATCAAGGTGGCATCTATTCCTAAAGAATGAAAAGCATACAAAAAGCTTTCGGCGATGGCTAATTTTCCGGTATCGGTAACAACCAGCGCATTTTCTCCTGGTTGAGTACCCATGCAGTCGCGAACCGCTATCATAGCGGCTTTCATAAGAGGAGTTAGATTCATATTTTACCTCACTTTAGCTTTTGCCAAGTTTTTGAGTTAATAGTTTCAGCTCAGGGTCAATGATCTGTCCTTTGTCAATAATGAGTGTTCCATCTAACCATACCGAGGTATTGAGGCAAATTCCATCAGAATGTGAGGGGGCTGGAATTCCCTGAGGTGGAAGCAAGATGGCTCCAATGTTACCCACGCCCCATTCAGTGCAACCCCAAACTCGCTCATCTTCTAAAATATCACCAGTTAATTTGGCTCCCGGATTAAACCCATAACAGACATGAGCTAATCTCAGCATTCGGGGGTGATTGAAGCTTTTCATCCAGGCTTCAAAATCCGCAGCTTGGCTTCCGCCTTCGACTTTCACGATAACCCCCTTTTCAATATGTAAGTGAATCGGTTGTTTGAGTAAGCCTAAAGGTGGAACTACCGATCCGTCAAATACAATGACACCATTGATAGTTTCCAGGTTTGGAGTCCAGGCGACTTGACCTGACATCATATGCGAACCGGGGGTATCGGCATATCCCAGCTCACAATTAACCGGATGACTAGGATCGTTTTCGAAGGAGACATCTTCACCAGCAGGTGTGGTCATCCTCACCTTTTTGGCTTTACGGGTTTTTTCGGCAAGCTTTTCTTCCAGTTCTTTTAAAACTGGATAATTCACCCGCCCAATACAACGGATCATCATATCGACATTCATTCCCACTAAACACATATGAGGGAGTTGAGGGTTTTCTTGGACAGCGATATCGTAAGGAGTGGAATACAAAAGCCATTGATTATTAAATTCTGCCCAGGCATCAGCTTCCTTTAAAACTGCGGTAAGGGCTTTCTGGGGGAGCATTGGATCGGCCGCTTTTCCAACCCCCAGAGGAGACGGTGTCCAGATGACCATGGGTTTAGCACCGGCGGCAAAAGCAGCTCGGGCAGTCGCATCGACAACCCGGGAATCGCTCTCGGTGTCGGCGGTAATAACGAAGGTTTCGTCTTCTTTGAGTTTGAATAACTCATTGACTAAAATATCAGCCGCTTTTCCTAATTCATATTCATAAAGCTTTGGCAACAAAAAACACCCCTTTCTAAAAAATTAATTATTGATCTAACCTCTGTTGAGTTTATTGATTCGACCTTTTTGGGCGTCATAGTCAACTCGCTAAAAAAAGTTGCAAAGCTAGGCGGAGATTTGAAGCTGGTG
>JAAYUP010000153.1 GCA_012517635.1 Candidatus Atribacter alterifermentans | reverse complement strand
TTGATCGATTATGCTTTTACCAGCAATTCCACTTTTTGTTAAGGTGCTATTTTCTGCCCTTCTTTTTTACCGAACTCTAAAGTCAAGAAGGAATGCTGTTGTGAATAAATATATTTTGCGTGTAATTAATTTTTTTTCAAAAAAGCTATTTCAGATTTTTGAAGGGCTATGAAAATGAAAGCTGATCTGATTAACTGTAAACTAATATGCTCATCTTCTGCCACTCACCTGAGCCAGTTATTTACTGGTTTTGGTGAATTAGAGAAAAGAGGTTTAGCTAAGATAAGTGTTATAAAAGATGACAACTTCTTTCCAGGTGTTACCGCTCCCCCTTTTCTTAAGGTAGTTATCGATGATCGCGTAAAGGTTTTTTATGATTTGGCAGATTGCGCTGATTTAGTTGAGTTGGGTGTTCAATGGAGTGATGTTTACTTCAAGCGAAGCTATAGTTCAGGATTGGTAAGGCAGAGATCCTTAGAAGGGAAAATATTCCCTTACGGATTTAATTATCCTGTTTTTGGATCACACGATTTTGCCTTTAAGCGTATTGTATGGTCAATAATGGCAATTAGATCAATTGGCGACCTAAAAAATGTTGGAATTCAAACAGCTCGTTTAAGTGGATTATTATCACGAATCTTAAAGGTAAATAGTGGTAGATCAAACTCATCCATTGAACAGTTTGAGGGTTTTCCGAAAAACTCAAATCCGCCATTAATTTTGTTTTTAACCAGATTATGGAATCCAAACAACGCAAGCAAGGAATTTTATAGTGAACGAACTTATATAAATCATATGCGTGCAGAATGTATTCGAAAGCTGAGAAAAGAGTTTAATAAGCTATTTATTGGCGGAGTAGAGCCGTCAAGATATTCTTTAGACAAATATAAGGATGTCGTCGTAAGTAACCCTGAAATTACTAAGAAAAAAAAATACCTGAAGTTAGTAAGGAAAAGCGATATTTGTGTTGCCACTATGGGGTTACAAGGATCGAATGGATGGAAATTAGCAGAATATATAGCATTTTCAAAAGCAATTGTTACCGAAGAACTTCAATTTACTGTACCTGGAAATTTTTGTGAGAATACAAACTTTCTTAAGTTTGATAATGCAGATGCTTGCGTTGAAGCAGTAAGCAATCTAGTGAATGATTCGAAATTACGTTTATCCATCATGCAAAATAATTATGAATACTACCAAAATTATTTACGACCAGGCAAATTAGTATGGAATACACTTTTTACGGCAAAAAACATTGATATAAAGCAATAGTGTAAAAAATCAGGATTACTATGCGATTAGGAGTTTCTTCTATTTGCTCTCATATTTTCTGGGAAGGAATGTGGTGGTCATATGAGCCTTACGTCCAAGAAATGGATGTATGGCTAGATATATTTGAATCGATGGTGGTAGTAGCACCATTAGAAAATGGACCACCACCCGAATTCTGGAGTCCTTACCGTAATTCAGAGAGGCTGTCCGTTATTCCTTACCAAAAAAACAAAGGATGGGGGCTCAACCAAAAAAAGACTTCTATTCGCGATATTCCCATGATGGTTTCTGCTCTAGTAAAAGGGATCACTTCCACGGATGCCTTCCACCTGCGCACACCCGGAAATATCAGCCTGCTGGGGCTTTTCCTGGCACCCTTGTTACAAAAACGTGTATGTGCTAAGTACGCGGGGCAATGGCCGTCCTACCCCGGCGAAGCGTTGAGTTACCGGGTGCAGAAAGCCCTCTTGCGTTCCTTCTGGTTTCATGGTCCGGTTACTGTTTACGGCCAGTGGATGAATCAGCCAAACCATATCATTCCCTTTTTTACCTCTGTGATGAACACAGAACAGGTAAGAATGGCCACTAAAGTCGCTGCCTGTCGAGTCTTGCACAATCCAATAAGAGTTTTATTTGTAGGCCGATTAACAAAATCGAAAAATGTTCATATTCTACTTGATGCCCTTTCACAACTGGAAAAAGAAAAAGTGTCATTCGAATGCCGAATAATTGGGGATGGTCCTGAAAAACAAGCTTTAGAAGTACAGGCAAAGCAGCAATTGGTTGATTCATATAATATTTCCTTTACAGGAGGATTACCTTTTGAAGAGGTTTTATCAAATTACGAATGGGCTGATGTACTTATTCTCGTTTCAGAAACGGAAGGTTGGCCCAAAGCAATTGCTGAAGGAATGACGTATGGTTTAGTGTGTATTGGAAATAACCGTGGATTAGTTCCACAGATGTTGGAGCAGGAACGCGGATGGGTAGTCGAACCTGGCAACTCAGAAGCTCTTGTAAACATAATAAAAAGAATTACACAATACCCAGATCAATATTGTGAAATATCAAAGCGAGCAGCTTTGTGGGCAAAAAAATATTCTCTTGATAGTCTTCGAGACGCAATCAGAGAATTGCTTATTCAAGAATGGAAATTGCCCACCAGTTCTTTAAGACCATCCGTAAAAAAAATCAATAAATGAACAATCATCGCATTGGTGTACTTCATCTTATCGATACACTCCATTCTGGAGGCGCAGAGACAGTAGCTGTAAATCTTGCCAATGCAACTCCTCGTGACCTATTTACAATCCATTTATGCGCTACTCATGAGGGGGGGCCTCTTGAGAAGAGATTAGCACCTGATATTAATTACTATTGCCTTCACCGAAAATATACATTTGATATAATTGCAATTGCCCATTTAATCCAATATATTAAAAAACATGATATCCGAATAATCCACGCACATAGTAGTTCTTTGTTTGTAGCCTATGTAATTCGACTATTTTTTTCAGAAATTCGAGTTCTCTGGCATGACCATTTCGGTGCATTTGCTATTGAAACACGACCAGCCTGGATCTATAAGAAGTTGGCGAAGGGTGCTCACGGAGAAGTTGCTGTTACACGAACCCTAGTTAATTGGTCGGTCAGTGTATTAAAACAAAAACCCAATCGAGTTTGGTATATCCCAAACTTTGTCCCAAATTTAGAAGGGGAATTAGAACCAATAAAAAATTTACCAGGGAAAGAGGGAAAAAGAATAATCTGTGTGGCAAATTTTCGCCCACAAAAGGATCATGACACATTATTACAAGCAATGAAGCAAGTAGTTTCTACTGATGCTGAAGCACATCTAATATTAGTGGGAGCTGAAACCGAGTTTTTGAGTCAAGCTGAATTCTATGAAAAAGTGAAGGAATATCATTTGCAGAACTATGTATCTTGGTTGGGAAAGCGAGAGGATGTACCTTCAATATTAGTTAGTTGTGATATAGGGGTTCTAAGTTCTATATCGGAAGGATTTCCATTGGTTTTGCTCGAATATGGAATGGCAAACTTAGCTGTTGTAGCAACCCGCGTGGGTGAGTGTGAAGAAATTTTAGAGGGAGGAAGGGCAGGTCTTCTGGTTCCACCTTCTGATCCTTTTTCCCTCGCCAAAGCAATTTTACATCTGATCAACCATAATGAAGAGAGAAAACAATTAGGTTTATGTTTATCACAGCGTGTAAACAATTCCTATTCAGAAAAGGTTGTGGTTGAAAAATTGGTATCGGTTTATCACAAAATCATCAGTTAAGTTTATATGTCCATCCCAGTTTCTAATCTTATAAATAAACAACTAAAAACCAGAGAAGCGATGACTGATGCTTCAAACATCTTGTTAATATTGATGCTTATTGGAGTGCATATTGTTTTAGCCCTGGCCATGAAAATGTATCCCATTTTATCTACATTCCATGCCATTTTGACGGGCATATTAGGTTTATTAATTGTTCTTTTTGCTCAAAGAACCAAATGGCTCATCATTGTAACTGGATATATTACTGGCTCTGAAGTTTTATGGAGAATGACAAGTGCAGATGTGTTTTGGGAATATGGAAAATATGTTATTTCTGCATTATTCGTTATTTCTATCATACGCTATCGCATACTCTATCGTTTGAAAATCAGTGATATCTGGCCAATATTATATTTTTTGCTCCTTTTGCTCTCGGTGCCTTTGACGATTAATGCTTTAGGTATAGGAGCCGATGCGAGAAATGAGATTAGCTTTAATTTGTCTGGCCCCCTTTCTCTTTTCATTTGTGTTTTATTTCTCTCTAAAGTCAAAATCAATTCAAAAATT
>JAAYUP010000152.1 GCA_012517635.1 Candidatus Atribacter alterifermentans | reverse complement strand
TATGAAAGGGATTGTGACACAGTCTGAATGGGGGGGGTTCAGGGGGGTGTGCCTTTTAGCTTTTTATTGAATTACTTTTTCACCTATTCTGGTATTTTCAGGATTGATGAGGAGGTTTCGTTTTAATTGCAATAGAAGCTGTTAGCAGCAGTTTTTTTAATATATGTTAAGAAACAGAAATGATTATTTGAGATTTTAATAAGGTTTTTACTAAGGAAAGATTTGAAAAATGTTATCGACAAGAATAAAATTTATCAATGATTTTTTAGCTTTTTTCCTGGCAGTGGTTATTGCCCTGTGGCTGAGGTTTGACCTAAATATCTCTATTGTTATTAACCGTTATCAGGAAGCGCTTTTTTGGGGAACGATGGTGAATAGCGGGCTCGGTTTGTTTTTTATATATTACTTTCAAAGTTATCGACAGATTTGGAGATATACCAGTTTCAGGGAAATAATTCAAATCGTTAAGCTTCTATTTTTAGAAACCGCTTTTTTTGTTGCCGGTATGTTTCTTTTCTTTCGCGGAACCTTTCCTCGTTCTGTTTTTCTTTTATCACCAATCATTACCTTCGGGATTATGTTAATTCCTCGTTTTTTAATTGGATACTATTCCGACCGAGCGCTGAGTCTTTTAAAAAAAGAAACAAAAAAGGTGATCATTGTTGGAGCTGGTGATGCCGGAGAGAAAATCTACCGAGAGATCAATCGACACATTGAATTGGGTTATCGAGTGGTCGGTTTTGTTGATGACGATGCCAGAAAGATAAATTCCCATCTCCATGGGATTCGAGTATTGGGGAAAATCGATAAACTCCCTGAAATAATCAAGAAGAAAAATATTGATACGGTTGTTGTGGCCATTCCCAGTGCCGGAAGAAAAATTATTCAAAGAGTTTACGATTTAGTTTCTCCGCTTAAAATTGAAACCTTAGTTATGCCAGGGATATATGAATTAATTGGGAAAAAGATATCATTTAACATCTTGCGACCATTTAAAATGGAAGATCTGCTATCCCGTGATCCGGTTTTTTTTGATATGCAGAAAGTTGCTGCTTACTTTTCTGAAAAACGAATCTTAATTACCGGTGCCTGTGGTTCGATTGGGAGTGAAATCAGCCGGCAGTTAGCAGTGAGCGGAATTGAACTCATATTGTTAGATAATAACGAAACTGGTATTTTTGACCTAAAAAATGAGCTAAACAATTTAACGCGGGTTCATCCTTTGGTTGCCGATATTCGATATTTAGAACGGCTAAAAAATATAGTGGAAACCTACCAACCTCATTTCATTTTTCATGCAGCGGCCTATAAGCATGTTCCTCTAATGGAAGAAAATCATGAAGAGGCTTTTTTAACCAATGTTGTGGGAACATTAAATTGTATTGAAGCTATGGGGGAAGAAGTCGAAAAATTTGTGGTTATTTCTACTGATAAAGCAGTCGAACCTGAGAATATGATGGGTTTGAGCAAAAAAATGGCAGAAGTTTTAGTTTCCTCGGCTGCGAAATTACCATTGAGCCCCAAAATGGTGGTTGTCCGGTTTGGAAATGTTTTGGGAAGCCGAGGGAATGTCTTAGAAGTCTGGAAGAATCAGTTACAGAAGAATCAACCCCTTACCATAACTGATCCGGCGATGAAGCGATATTTTATGACGACTCAAGAAGCAGTGACTTTAGTGCTTGAAGCAAGT
>JAAYUP010000151.1 GCA_012517635.1 Candidatus Atribacter alterifermentans | reverse complement strand
TTCCCTCCCTGTTATTTTTTTAACCAGGGCATCATATCACGCAGCTGTTTTCCAACTTTTTCAATTGTGTGTTGAAAGTCTTTTTCTCTTAAAGCATGATACATTGGTCGATTAGCCTGGTTTTCTAATATCCATTCCCGAGCAAAACTGCCATCTTGTATTTCACTTAAAATCTTTTTCATTTCTTTTTTTGTTTCTTGATTTATGACTCTTGGTCCGCGAGTTAAATCGCCAAATTCAGCGGTATCACTCACAACCTGACGCATTAAGCTCAATCCTCCCTCATAGACGAGATCAACAATCAGCTTCATCTCATGGAGACACTCAAAGTAGGCGACTTCGGGTTGATATCCAGCTTCCAAAAGGGTTTCAAAGCCTGCTTTTATTAATGCGGTTAATCCTCCACATAAAACCGCTTGTTCACCAAAGAGATCAGTTTCAGTTTCCTCTTTAAAGGTGGTTTCTAAAACTCCTGCTCGAGTAGCCCCGATTCCCCGAGCATAAGCCAAGGCTAATTCTTTGGCATGACCTGAAGAATTTTGGTGAACAGCGATCAAAGAGGGAACTCCCTTCCCCTCTTGATACATTCTTCTTACCAAATCACCTGGGCCCTTAGGAGCGACCATGATAACATCGACCGATGGAGGTGGAACGATTTGGTGAAAATGAATATTAAAACCATGGGAGAACATCAAAGCTTTTCCAGAGGAGAGATTTTTTGCAATTGATTGTTGATATACCATCGGTTGAAATTGATCTGGTACTAACATCTGGATAATATCTCCCTTTTGAGCTGCTTCATCAGCATGAACTGGTGAGAACCCAGCCTTTTTCGCTTTTTCAAAACCGGGAGTACCTGGTAACTCGGCAATGATCACTTCAATTCCACTATCTTTTAGATTTTGACCTTGAGCACTTCCTTGACTTCCAAATCCAATAATTGCGACTTTTTTTCCTTGCAATAATTCTAATTGAGCGTCTTGATCATATAAAATTTGAGCCATTGTATTTACCTCCTAAATTTAAATTGATTTATTCGTTTTTTGAGAATTATAAGGATTGACTTCCTCGAGCTAAGGCGATTTTACCCGTTCTGGTCATTTCAATAATTCCGTATTTTTTCATGAGCTGTTCAAGGGCATCTATTTTGTCTGATGTTCCAGTAACTTCAATGAGAAGGTTTTTTTCGCTTACATCAATGATTCTCGCCCGAAAAATTTCAGCGGTTTGAACGATCTCACCACGAAGGTTGGAGGGAGCGTTTACCTTAATCAGCGAAAGCTCTCGATCAACATAGCTTATCTCAGTAAAATCACCAACTTTGATTACTTCTATTAATTTATAAAGTTGCTTGGTAATTTGTTCAAGAATGTCTTCATCACCACGAACCACTAAGGTGATTCGTGAAACATCAGGGTCCTGGGTATGACCAACGGCAAGACTTTCGATATTGTATCCTCGCCTAGCGAAAAGGGACGCCACTCGTGCCAGAACCCGTGGTTTATTTTCCACAAGAACCGATATAATATGTTGCATGGCACATCTCCTTATTAAAATTATTCCAAAATCATTTCATCTAATGATTTTCCTGGAGGCACAAAAGGATACACATTTGTTTCTTTATTGATATGACAATCAACAAGAATTGGGTGGTCTTTAACTTCCAAAGCCCTATGTATAGCCCTATCGAGTTCCTCTTGGTTTTGAACCGAGATTCCCTCAGCACCAAAAGCTTGAGCAAGATTGGCAAGATCAGGATTGATAATATGGGTTGATGAATAACGACAATTAAAAAAACACTCCTGCCACTGTCTTACCATGCCCAGATAATTATTGTTCAAAACAAATATTTTAAGAGGAAGACAATTATTGACGGCGGTAACCAATTCTTGAATTTTCATCATAATACTTCCATCACCACTAAAAAGAACAACAGTCTGGTTAGGGTTGCCGATTTGAGCACCAATAGCTGCTGGAAGGCCAAATCCCATAGTTCCAAGACCACCTGAACTAGCCCAACGGCGAGGTCGATGGCAGAGAAAGTGTTTCGCTGCCCACATTTGATGCTGACCAACATCGGTAACCAAAATAGCATCCCCCTGGGTTGCCTGATAGACCGATTCGATAATAGTCTGGGCTACCATTTCATTTTCGGCTGGAGGTTTTTGTATGTATTCTTTTTTCCATTTTTCAATTATTTCTAACCAATCATCATGTTTTTTTGCCTCAGTTTTTTTGTTGAGTTCGTTGAGAATACTACGAGCGTCACCAACAATGGGGATATGGATCTTGACATTTTTACCTATTTCGGCTGGATCGATATCAATATGCACGATCTTAGCCTGGTTAGCAAAGGTAGCAGTATTGCCGGTAACCCGATCATCAAAACGGGTTCCAACTGCAATCAAAAGGTCACAATTCATAATAGCCTTATTGGCATGGTAAGAACCGTGCATTCCAAGCCATCCTAATGAAAGTCGATGATCCTCCGGAATAGCTCCTTTTGCCATGAGGGTATAGGTAACAGGAATATCGTTTTTTTCTGCAAACTCAAGAAGAATTTCCGATGCTTCAGAGGTAATAACGCCACCACCAACATAAAGGAGTGGTTTTTTTGCCTCTTTTAGGACTTGAGCTGTCATATTGATCTGGTGAATATGACCACGATAGGTGGGTTTATATCCAGGAATATCCAATTTTTCTGGATAGTTATATTCCATTTCAGCTATTTGAATATCTTTTGGGATATCAACCAAAACAGGTCCAGGACGACCGGTTGCAGCAATTAAAAAAGCTTCTCTTATAATTAAAGGGAGGTCGTAGATGTTTTTTATTAAAAAATTGTGTTTGGTGATCGGCATGGTAATGCCAGTTGTATCAGCTTCTTGAAAAGCATCTTTTCCAATAAGACGGGTAGACACCTGTCCGGTAATAGCAACGATAGGGATCGAGTCCATATAGGCATTGGCCAAGCCAGTGACCAAATTAGTGGCTCCTGGTCCAGAAGTTGCCATGCAAACACCTACTTTACCAGTGGTTCGGGCATAACCATCGGCAGCATGAACTGCTCCTTGTTCATGACGTACTAAGATATGTTTTATATCAGAAAATTCATAAAGGGCATCATAGATATCAATTACTGAGCCACCTGGATAGCCAAATATGGTAGTAACTCCCTCTTTTTTCAAGAGTTCGATTATAATTTGAGCACCCTTCATTTTCAATGCATTCACCTCACAATCACTTCATGGCCGCCCCTTGATACGTGGGCCGGGCTCTTTCAATATAACGGCCGAGGAGGCCGTAGGTATATTTTGGTGGGGGGATGACCAATTGTTTTTGCCGTTTTTGTTTTTCTTCATCACTTATCAGGAACTCTAATTTTCTGGAGGGAATATCAATGAGAATTTCGTCACCGTCCTTGACAAGTGCAATCGGTCCTCTTTCATAAGCTTCAGGGGCGATGTGACCAACGCAAGGTCCTCGGGTTCCACCAGAAAAACGACCATCAGTAACCAAGGCGACATCACGGCTAAGCCCCATTCCAACTATAGCCGAGGTTGGAGCTAACATCTCTCTCATTCCTGGACCTCCCTTTGGCCCTTCGTATCGAATCACAATGATACTCCCCTTCGAGATTTTTCCCTTGGTAATTTTTTCCATGGCATCTTCTTCGCTATCGAAACAGATTGCTTTGCCACGAAATATTTTCATATCTGGACTGACTCCAGATTGTTTAATAACGGCTCCTTCAGGAGCTAGTGAACCCTTTAATATTGCAATACCGCCTTCTTGAGAATGTGGATTTTCACGAGATCGAATAATCTCATGGTCAACATACTCAACAGAATTTTGGATTTCTCTAACCGAAAGCCCACTCACGGTAAGATTGTCTTCAATTAAATTTCCAAGAATCTTCTCTACGGCAGGAATTCCGCCTGCAAAATGCAGATCTTCCATAAAAAGCTCACCCGCGGGACGAAGAAGCACTAAATGGGGAACTTTCAAAGAGAGTTGGTTGAAAGTATCAAGGTTGATATCGTTCAAGCCTAACTCGTTAGCTAAAGCTAATAGATGAAGCACGGTATTGGTAGAACCGCCTAAGGCTAAATCCATAGTAATTGCGTTTTTGAGAGATATCGAGTTGAGAATTGTCTGAGGGGATAAATTTTGTTTTATTAAATGAACAATTTGTTTGCCACTTTCGTAGCTAATTCTTCGTTTTTCGGCTAATACCGCTGGAGCAGTTCCACATCCCGGTAGACTCATTCCCATGGTTTCAGTCAGGCATGCCATTGTATTCGCAGTATAAAGTCCCTGACAAGATCCTCCCCCGGGACAGGCTTCTATTTCCAAGGCATATAATTCTTTTTCATCGATGAGGCCAGCGTGATATTTCCCCACTGCTTCAAAGGTGTCTCGAACGAAGGATAGCTTTTTTCCCTGATACCGACCGGAAAGCATAGGTCCAGCTGTCACGACAATGGCAGGAATGTTTAAGCGAGCTGCAGCCATGAGCATTCCTGGAGTGATTTTGTCACAGTTGGTGAGGAGCACTAAGCCATCCAGAGCATGTCCTTTGGCAACCGCTTCAATGCTGTCAGCAACTACATCACGGCTGGGTAAAGAATATCGCATACCTTCATGCCCCATAGAAATGCCGTCACATATACCTGGGATTCCAAAAATAAATGGGGTTCCCCCTTCAGCTTCAATGCCTCTTTCGATAAAACGCTCTAATTCACGCATATGGATGTGTCCTGGAACTAAATCAGAATAGGAACTCGCTATTCCAACAAAAGGTCTCTCCATTGCAGAGCGTGATATTCCAGTAGAAAAGAGTAAGGAACGGTGTGGACAACGGTCGGGTCCCTTTTTAATTAAATCACTTTTCATAACATTCCTCCTTCATGATTTTTAATAACTATCCCAAAGAATCAGGAATATGGGGGAATAAGAATAACAAAAAACCCCTCGTCCTCACAGGGACGAGGGGTTCAAAGAACTTCCCCGCGGTACCACCCAATTTGCCAACATTTCGGCCAACTCATTGCAGGTACGGGCATAAGCCTATACCATCCTCTATAACGGGAGTTCCCGACCCGGCTTAATAGATAATCGTTCAGCCTGTAACTCCAGGGTGAGTTTCGGTATTTCATACGGGTGCTTACTTTCAGCAAGTTGTAAGCTCTCTGTGACCCCTTCGATACCTACTGGGCCCCTTCATAGTTTTTAGAAGCTTAATTCAGAATGAAAATGCATTAAGCCATACTATAAAAGTAGTAAAAATATATCATAATTAAAATGAAATTGCAAGAAAACAAAAAAATGAATGAAATAAAAGAAAAAAGTGGTTATAATAACTTATCCTGTCTTCATATTAGGCGAGGAGAATACCAAATGAAGATGAAACCACCCCCATCCAACCTCTCCCCCAAAAAGGGGTGTGCCTTTTTTTGCTTCATCACTTTTCACTTATTCCAGCATTTTCAGAACAGAAGTTTAATTTTTTTCCTTGATCGATAAGAAATATATTTTAAAAAAAACCAATGTACTTGAAGTTGAAGTTGAGAAGAATTATAATTGTTAATGAGAATGATTATCATTATAAGTTGGTGAAGAGATGCCTGATAGAGAATGGCAAAAGACTTTAAGAAAAAATAATATAAAACTTACCTCCTCTCGCAGGGCTATTGTTGAAGTATTTGAAGATAATCGGAAGCATCTCTCTGCTGAAGAAGTTCATGAATTTCTTAAAAAAAGAAACCAAAAAGCAGGAATTGCCACAGTTTATCGTAATCTTGATTTACTAACCAAAATTGGAATTTTACATCGGGTTAATTTTGGTGATGGAAAAGATCACTTTGAAATTGCTCAAAAACCAATTCATCACCATCATTTGGTCTGTAACAAATGTGGGAGAGTTGTTGATTATAGTGAGATTATGGGAGAAAGTGAATTTATTTCTCATCTTGAAAGAGAATTATCCAAGCGTTATCAATTTAAAATAGAATCTCACCAAATTTATTTTTATGGACTATGCGATAAATGTCAATGAGATTTCATATTAAAGGGGATGGTTTTATTGAAGCTAAAACGATGCATAATTCCAAAATCAGCTGATTCAAGTATTACTCTAATTGATATGCTTCCTGGTCAAATCGGAACAATAACCGAAATTGATCATGGATATGGATTGGTGAGAAAGCTATGTTCGATGGGTATAGTACCTGGTAAAAAAGTAATGAAAATTAGCCAAATATTGGTCGGTGGACCAATCGTAATTCGTATTAATGCTCATGACCTTGCCTTAGGGCGCGGGATTGCAAGTCGGATTAAAGTTAAAATAGAGAAATGAAAAAAATTGTCTTAGCAGGGAATCCAAATGTCGGGAAAAGCGTTTTTTTTACCCGGTTAAGTGGAATTTATGCGGTATCTTCAAACTATCCAGGAACAACGGTTGAGATTTCTCGAAGTCAAATAAGTCGTGATGGGGTAAAATTTGAGTTAATTGATGCTCCTGGAACTTATGCTTTAGAAGCCGATGCCGAAGCCGAAAGAATTGCTGGGAAACTGATTGATGAGGCCGATATAGTTGTGAATGTTATAGATGCTGGTAACCTCGAGCGAAACCTTTATCTTACTTTTGAGCTTTTAGAAAAAAAGAAACCGATGGTAATCGCTCTTAACATGTGGGATGAGGTTCGGAGAAGGGGAGTCAAAATAGATATCCCAACTCTTTCGAAAATTCTAGGCATACCAGTTATTCCAGTAGTCGCTACGACTGGGGAAGGTATGAAGAGGCTTCTACAAGCACTTGACCATGCTCAAATTCCAACTCTCGTGCCGAGTTCTCATCAAGAACGTTGGCATGAAATAGGTCAGGTTATTCAAGCAGTACAATCATTTTCTTATAAAAAGCCGACGTGGGTTGATCGTTTAAAAGAAGCTACTTTATCACCAGTTAGTGGATTTCTCATTGGTTTAGGTGTTTTATATGGAGTATTTTGGCTCGTTCGGTTTATTGGCGAAGGGCTTATAAATTATATTCTTGACCCGCTTTTTTATCGGCTTTATTATCCTCTCTTGTTGAGTCTTGATAAGTATTTGTCTTTTTCGCCTTTTTTAAGAACAATTTTAATTGGGCATCTGGTTGACGGAAAAATCGATTTTGAACAATCGCTTGGTCTGCTTTCCACAGGAATTTATGTTGAATTGGGAGTTGTTCTTCCCTATATTATTTCTTTTTATTTTATTCTTGGACTTTTAGAAGATACTGGTTACCTTCCTCGTTTAGCGGTTTTGCTGGATGGTTTTTTTCACCGGATAGGTTTACATGGTTATGCAATAGTGCCCACCTTATTAGGTTTGGGATGCAACGTGCCGGGAATAATGTCAACAAGAATATTGGAAAGTAAAACCGAGCGATTTATAATATCAGTTTTAATTTCGATTGCTGTTCCCTGTGCTTCACAACAGGCTCTCATTTTTGGAGTTTTAGGGGAATACGGCACTTTACCGGTCATGTTGGTTTATTTCATTCTTCTCCTAGTGTGGATTATCTTGGGGGTAATTTTGAAATATACCATAAAAGGGTATCGTCCTGCTCTTATTTTGGAAATACCTCCTTACCGTTTCCCTTATTGGAAAACACTCTTTCCAAAATTATGGCTGCGAGTGAAAGGATTTTTAAAAGAAGCCCTTCCAATTGTTTCTATAGGAATTCTGGCAGTTAATCTTTTATTTATGACCAATCTTTTCCCCTCTATTGCGAGAGCTATCGGTCCTTTTTTCCAAAAATATTTAGGTCTTCCCAGCGAAGTTTCCTTGGTATTAGTGCTTGGTTTTCTTCGGAAAGACATAGCCATGGGCTTACTCGCCCCCTTACAACTCACTGTAAAACAATTGGTGATCTCATCAGTAATGTTGGCTATGTTTTTTCCCTGTGTGGCAACTTTTATGGTAATTTTAAAAGAACTTGGAGTAAAAAAACTGATTCAAGGGACGATAATTATGCTTATTGCTTCAACTCTTACTGGATTAATATTAAATTTGGTTTTATAATTTGACAAATGTGAAAAGATTAAGGTTTCTCATTATTTCCCCTTTATTGAATCTCATGTAAAGATAAGAAATTTTGAGAAAAGAAGGATTCGTTTAATGTGAGTGAAGAATTCATTCTTTTTTTGCAGCAATTTTCTAATCCGGCTTTAGATTTTCTTTTTCAATTTTTTTCCTTTTTAGGATCGGAATTATTTTATTTGTTTTTTCTCACTTTTGTCTATCTATGTTTGAACAAGAAGATTGCCATTCAACTTGGTATAGTCATCTTTTTTTCAATGTATATTAATTTTTCTTTAAAGGAGTTTTTTAATCTTCCTCGTCCTCAGTTTGCAGAACTTCGAGTTTTAGAAAATCCAGAAGGAAATTCGTTTCCTAGTGGGCATGCTCAATCGATAGCTACTGTTAGCTTTTTTTTAGCCTGTTCTAATCCCAAGATCATTTATTTCCTTTTAGCAATTATTATTAGTTCTTTTGTTTCAATTTCACGGATTTACTTAGGAGTTCATTATCCACGGGATGTAATTGGTGGTGCAGTTTTAGGATTTGTAATAGCTCTTTTTTTTTGGTATTTATTTCATTGGCTTGAGAACTTCAAATTGAAATTTATGCCAGTCAGAGCTTTTTTCTTGAGCTTATTGGGAGGAGGGATACTCTATTCTTTTTCTTCCGACCCTTTATCAGCCCGTGTTGCCGGATCTCTTATGGGTATTTTATGTGGGACGATTCTCGAAAAATCTCTAATCAATTTTGTTTTACCATTGAGCTTTAAAACTCGGTTGATGCATTACGGATTAGGAATGATTATGGTCATTGCTTTATACCTTGGGATGAAAGTCATTTTTCCGATTTCGCTTTGGGGGTATTTTTTACGATACTTTATTCTTAATTTCTGGATTGTTTTCTTCACACCTTTGATTTTTTATAAGGTTTTGAAATAGAAAAGAATTCATTTGAATAATAGTGAAAGGGTTTTTATTCCCATTGGGCGTTAGGAATGCAGCATGAGGGTCTATCCTGTAAACTACAACAGGATAGCAGCCTACGGCGTAAGATGAAAAAAATTGTAAAAGACAAAAACTGAGAGGATAGACCACTTAAGTTTTCATCCTCATCTGGTGCTGCAAAGCAGCATGAGGGTCTATTCTGAAAAAGGAGGAATAGAAAAGTGAATTCAGTTGAAAAAATAGAAAGTGAACTGGATAAATTTAATGTTTCGGATAGAAAAAGAGCATTTTTAAAATTAAAAACCCTGGTTGATCAGAAAAAAATTTCGTTACCCAACCCTTCCCCCAAGGTAAATCTCCATTTTCATACTTTTTTTTCTTTTAACGCTTATGGTTATTCTCCTTTGCATATTATCTGGCGAGCTCGAAAAGAAGGATTAGCCATGGCTGGCAGCGTTGATTTTGATGTTTTGGACGCAATGGAAGAATTCTTTTGGGGTGGATTTGAAATAAACTTGCCGGTATCGAGTGGTATTGAAACTCGAGTGTATTTACCCGAATTTCATGATCGAGAACTCAGTTCTCCGAAAGAACCCGGAGTAGCTTATTTTATGGGAAATGGTTTTACCCGGCTTCCTGAATTAGAGACGAAAGCGGGTCAAACCTTGAGATATTTAAAAGAAATTGCCCAAAAAAGAAACAGAAACGTTTTAGAAAAGGTGAACTCATACTTACAAAAAGTTACGATTGATCTAGAAAAAGATGTTCTCCCGTTAACACCTTCAGGAAATCCTACCGAACGGCATTTGATTATGGCTTTTGTTATAAAGGCTGATCAGATATTTTCCGACCAAAAGGAACAAAGGAAGTTCTGGTCAGAGAAATTAGAGATTTCAATAGAGAAAGTTGAGAATTTCTTAAATCATAAACCTGATTTTTATGATTATATTCGATCTAAATTAATGAAACACGGAGGGGTTGGATATGTTAAACCAGATGTGGGTGATTTCCCAACTCTTGAACAGGTCACTGATATGATAGTAGATTTGGGAGCGATTCCATCATTTTCTTGGCTTGATGGGACTCGAAGTGGAGAAAAAGATCCAAAAGAATTGCTGGATTTCTGTGAAGCAAAAGGGATTGAAACTTTATTTATCGTTCCTGATCGAAATTGGGACCTCCCCGATCAAGAAGAAAGCCGCTTAAAGCTTGCCAAGCTCTATGAAATTGTTGAAGAAGCAAAACGGAGAGAATTTCCCATTTTTGTTGGGACAGAACTGAATAAATTTGGACAAAAATTTGTAGATGAATTCGAATCTCCAGCACTAACTCCAGTGACGCCATATTTCTTAAGGAGTGCCTGGATACTTTGTGGTCACATTATTATGGAAAAATCTTCACAGCGTGGATATACCAGTGAATGGGCAAAAAAGACTTTTCAAGATCGGAAAACAAAAAACCGATTCTACTATCAAGTTGGTCAAACTGTTCCCGCCGATAGAGATCAATTCAAGCTAATAGGTTCACTTTCAACCGAGGAACTGAAAAAACGATGGGCATGATATTGGTTGTAACTCCCAACCCATGCATTGATAAAACTCTTTTTGTTGAGAGCATTCATCCACAACCAAAAATTCTGGTGGAAAAAGTTAAAGAAATTGCTGGTGGGAAAGGTTCAAACGTAAGTCGAGTGTTGCATCGGCTTGGCATCGAAGTTGGCCACTTCGTTCTTTTGGGGGGATATACTGGGCAAAGAGTAAAAAGCTTAATGGAATTAGAAGGAGTCTCGGTTTATCCTGCTTGGATTTCACAACGAACCCGAGTTGTTACGACTATTGTGGATCGTAATTGGCAACAAGTTGCTTATTTTGAGCCAGGACCGGTTATCTCCACTCAAGAAATGGATCAAATAGTATTGACATTTGAAAAGATTGTCCCGTCAGTGGAGTTGATTGTTTTGTGTGGGAGTGTTTCTGATCAAAGTGCGAATTCCATTTATTATCGAATGATTCAGATTGCAAAAAAAAATGGGATAAAAACCATCATCGACAGCCGCGGGGTACCGTTGATTGGAGCCTTAAAAGCCCAGCCTTGGATGGTGAAAATGAACCGCGAAGAAGCTGAAGAGACCTGGGGAAAAAAAATTTACTCTGGAGATGATTTACACAAATTTTATGGATTTCTCAATAGCAAGGGAATTGATTATTGTGTTCTTACCTTGGGAGAAAAGGGGGCTTGGTTTCGAGGAGAAAATGTATCTTGGTCAGGTTATTCTCCAAAAGTAACCTCGATTAATCCAGTTGGGTCTGGAGACTCTTTTTTAGCGGCATTCATTTTTGGTCTTGTGAAAGGGAAAAAATGGAATGAATGCTTGCAATTGGGTATTGCTGCAGGAGCTGCCAACGCTCAGACCTGGGATGCAGCAGTGATAACTTGGAATGATATCCAACTTCTTTTACCAGAAGTGAAAGTTGAAGCGGGAGATATTTTTTAAGAAACGGTATGGAAGTTTTGAATGAGATTTGTGAAAATGAATAAGCAAGGGATTCAAAAAGTTTTCTTTTTCAAAATGAAACTTTTTAGGGTTTTGTATAATATATTCATTTAGAAAAAATGAGATACTTTATAATATGAAATAAGATAGGTACTCGTGTTCCTTTTATGGTACCAGTTGAGGATGAAAAGAGTTATCCCCCCTCACCTTGATTCTCTCCCACGGAGGGGCGAGGGGAAAAGAATAAAAGAATGTGTTGTTCCTTTTCCTTGATGGGAGAAGGTGAGGATGAGGGTGGTTTTTAAACGGTTCACGGTTCACACTTCACGGTTCACGGTATTTTCAGGATAGACCCTCATGCTGCTTTCGCAGCACCAGATGAGGATAAAAACTGAAATGGTCTATCCTCTCAGTTTTTGTCTTTTACAATTTTTTTCATCTTACGCCGTAGGCTGCTATCCTGTTGTAGTTTACATGATAGTATAGAAAGATTTTAAAAAAATTAATGCAACAGTTTGAAGGTAACTTATAAAAATATTAAGAATCTTTCCCCTCCTTGCATTTATGGGGGGGCCGAAACCAAAGTTGGCCCCCCCATAAATGTTTTTAGCCATGTTTAAAGCACTTTTTGAATTTTTTGGTTTAAATCAATTAAGTGGAAAGCATGGAAATATTTTTCCATGCTCTTTTCTATGGATGAAAGAACCATGGTTTCTGCTTGGTAACCGTTTTTTATTAAATTTTGATACAGATAGAAACGAGATTTTATAACTTCTGGGGATGACCAAATATAACGGCATCCAGTTTTAGTTAGCCAAGCCCTCCTTTCAGGAGAAAGAGAAAAAAAATCAGTCCCCTTTTCTTCTTTTAATAGCCATTTTTTCCAACGGCCACTTTGATAGACTGCTTTCTCCAAGTTTTCCATCAATTTAGATAATTTGGCAATAGCTCCTTGTTTATCTAAAAGAATTTCAATCTTTTCACATTCGAAGAGAGAATTATATTCTTCTTCAGTAAACTCTGGGCCAACATTAGCGCCACCCATGCCAGATAGAGGATAGTCAATAGGATTTTCAACATAATCAGTATAATGGCCTTTAATAAACGATCCGTATGTTTCGGCTGCTTGAACTAATTTTCGGGCTACCTGAGGATCAAAAGTTGTAGTATGAAGATCAGTTCCGACTTTTCCTACAATAAAAATTGGCCATACATCTGATAAACCCCGATTATGAAGCTGAGTCTTTAAGCCTTTGAGAAAATTTTCAAAAACTGACAAGTCGGCTAAACCCCCATGGACCTCTTCGGTTCCTACTTCATAGGATATTGGTGGAAATTGGTGGCATCGACGGAAAACCTCAGAATGTTCAATTAGTTCTACCGTTCTGTTAATAACTAAATCGATAGGTATAACAGAACCAGAAGGAAGAGTTTTATCTACTGTCGGATCCACATGGATGAGGTCATACCCAGCTTCGATAGCAGCCTCGAATGATTTTTTTATCCAATCCATACATTTTTTTAAAGGCCAATTTTCTTGACTTTGAATGTCTTTTAACCAAGGACCACCATGATCGATAGCAATTATGATCGGTCCATTGTAATGGATGGATTCTGCTTCGAGTTTGACCAATTTTATAAATTCAAACTGATTCATTCCAGTATATCCACCGTCTAAATCAACTTGATTGAGAGTAGCGGCAAATTTTATAGGAGCATTCACTCTTTGAGCTGATCTGAGAGCAGCTTTAATAACAGATTCAGAATTAGGACAAGCAGCAAATAGTGTTCTCGGAATGTTATCTAAACTGCTTAATTCTTTCATTTTTTTCATCAATAGGTCACAGGTAGGTATTCCAAGTTTTTTTGCTTGCTCACGGATCTGACTATTGTCGATTGATTTTCGTTCCAACATAAAATCCTCCCTTTCTAAATGAAACAAATAAATTTAAAAAAATGAAAACCTATTTAAAGCAATTCATTTTAACTCGTCAATAGTTTATCATTCAATTTTATTTATAAGGTAAATAAGCTCATAACTATTTCATGCTTTCACCAAATTATCCTTTTTTTAAGAAGAAAAATTGGGCAGGTATCAAGTTTCTTGGAGAAGGGGAAATACCTGATTATTCATTTTTTTAATTTGCTTAGCAGTATCTGGATTCCATAACTCTTACCAAATAGGTGATAAAATAAAGAAAGAGAGGAGGATGGGGCGATGGTT
This sequence comes from Candidatus Atribacter alterifermentans, assembly GCA_012517635.1. GTDB lineage: Bacteria > Atribacterota > Atribacteria > Atribacterales > Atribacteraceae > Atribacter > Atribacter alterifermentans. The sequence goes on along the minus strand of JAAYUP010000151.1, from coordinate 1,165 downwards.
CAGAATTCACATCCTGACTGGATCCGAGTTCGCTATCCGAATGGTGAGACCAATCAGATGGTAAATCAACTTCTTGATGATTTAAAGTTGCATACTGTCTGTCAAAGCGCAAGATGTCCAAATCAAGGAACTTGTTTTAACCAAGGGACAGCAACATTTATGATTCTCGGCGATATATGTACTAGAAATTGTCATTTTTGTGCTATCCAAAAAGGAACTCCAAGTTCACTTGACAAAGATGAACCTCACCGATTAGCAGAAGCAGTTAAAAGACTAAAGCTTGATTATGTTGTTATTACCTCAGTGACTCGCGATGACCTTGAGGATGGTGGTGCATCGATTTTTGCACAAAGTATAAAAGAGATACGTACTACTTCTTGTTCATTCATTGAAATTCTTACACCTGATTTTCAAGGGAAATTCAAAGCTTTAGAAATTATTTCAAATGCACAACCTTCGGTTTTTAATCACAACTTAGAGACGGTTTTTCGACTCTATTCAACCATAAGACCTCAAGCAAACTACCATAGGTCGTTATGGATTCTCTCTACAATGAAAAAACTCCTTCCTTCAGTAAAAATTAAATCAGGTTTAATGGTTGGTTTGGGAGAAAGAGAAGATGAAGTAATAGATGCATTCCATGATTTGAGAGAATCTGGTTGCGATTTTATCACTATTGGACAATATTTAGCTCCTTCAAAAAAGCATTATCCAGTGGTGGAATATGTTCATCCTGAACAATTTTTCAAATACCAACAAATTGCCTTGAGTATGGGGTTTATCGGGGTAGAATCGGGTCCACTTGTTCGAAGTTCCTATCATGCCAAGAAGATGTACGAAGAAGCTTTGTTATAAAAATTCACCCTTGAGAAAGAGAAAATTTAGCCAAAAAGGATTTACTATTAAACCTTTGGATATGCTGGTTGTTATAGGATAGACGGTCATGCTGCTTTGCAGCACCAGATGAGGATGAAAATGCCTTCCCCCTCACCTCCACATCTCCCTCCAGGGGCGAGGAAAAAATTTAAGAAGGTGATAACGGGAGTAGCGGTTCACGGTATTTTCAGGATAGATGAAAATCCAAGAATTCGACATGCCATGGCAGGTCACTCCATGAATCGGGCGCAATAAATTGCGCCCCTAAATTTTAAATATTTTGTAGGGG
>JAAYUP010000150.1 GCA_012517635.1 Candidatus Atribacter alterifermentans | reverse complement strand
CGATTTAGATCGATCCATTCTCATTTCCCCTCAGGAAATTGCCGATCTCATTCTCTATCTCTTGCAACACCGGGGAAATGCCATGATTGATGAAATTAATGTGCGTCGAGTGACGAACCAACCTTGGAAGTGATACCAAGAATGTTTAATACAAGCTCCTTCGCTATGTCTTTATCCCTTAACTGCTCCAAAGGTAAGTCCACGAATGAGATACCTCAGCATAATAAATGAAAAAATAATAACTGGTGCCATAGTGACAATCCCGGCAGCTGCCAGTGGACCCCAGGCAATACGCCAACCGGTGATAAATCGCCCTAAATAGATGGGAAGTGTTTGAGCTTTATCGTTAGTGGTTAAAACCAGTGCCATCATAAATTCTCCCCAGCTCTGGACGAAGGCAAGGGTTGACACCGCAGCCAATCCTGGAGCGCTGAGGGGAAGGATGATCGAACGGAAACTTTGCCAAGTTCCAGCTCCGTCAACAAACGCTGCTTCATCAAGCTCGCGTGGAATATCATTGAAAAAGGTGATAAGAATCCAGGTACTAAAAGGTGTGGTAAATATTAAATGAGAGAGGACTAAAGCCCACCAACTGTTGATAAGGTGGAGCCGACTGAAAATCACATAGAGAGGGATAGCTGAGGCGATGGGAGGGAGCATTCTTATGGAAATTATCCAGGAAACGAAGCCCATTCCACCCCATTTAAAGCGGGAGATGGCATAGGCAGCGAGGGAAGCAATAGTGGTTGAAAGAAGAGCAACTAAAAGAGCAACGATAATACTATTTCGAAGGTAGGGAGTAATCGTCGAAATAGATGTTGTCACACTTCCAAAAAAGCCACCCTCTAATCCCAAGAAGTTCCCCATGGTGAGGTTGGAGGGAATAAAAGAAGGAGGCCACGTGAACCATTCCTCACTTTTTTTAAACGCAGTCATGACCAACCAGTAAATGGGGAAAACAAAAAAGAATATGACGACGATGGTTCCGATGAACTTTACTAATTTGGCAATGGCTTTCATTCTTTTCTCCTTTTTCGGTTACAGTTCCAGCACTTCTTTCAACTTTAAGAAACGCATGAGAAAATTTGTTAAAAGAGCAATAACGACAAGCAAAAGGACACTGAGAGCTGACGCATAACCGATATCCCACCCAAAAGACACACCAGCTTTATAAATATAGAAACTATATGAATGAGTCGATGAACCTGGCCCTCCGAAGGTAACCATATATACAATATCGAATAGTTTTAAGGCATCGATGCTCCGAATAATTAATACGACCCATATAAGAGGTTTTATCAGGGGTATTTCTATAAAACGGATTGCATTCCAACCGCTAGCGCCATCGACATATCCAGCTTCGACAATTTCTTGGGGTATTGAGCGAAGGCCGGCGTATAAAACCAGGAAGACAAATGGTGTCCATTGCCAAACATCAATCATCACTACCCCCAAACGAGAAAAAATATGGCTTCCTAACCAGGATACTTTTGAATAACCAAGAAGAGAGAGAAAATAATTGATCGGTCCAAATTCAAAGTTAAACAGCATTTTCCAGGCAATGCCAGCCACAACGGGAGGGATCATCATTGGAATCAACAAAAAGCCACGAAATGCTCTCTCTCCAAAAACATCCCGTAATAAAAATGCAATTCCTAAACCAAAAAAAATTTCGATGGGAACAGCTACGATAAGAAGGAAAATAGTGAAGTTGACACTGGAACGAGCTGTAAGATCAGAATAAATGTTTCGATAATTTTGGAAACCGATAAATTGAGGTGGTTCAAAAGATACTAAAGAGTAGTCATGAAAGGATATATAGATCATATAGGCAAATGGGTACATGGTGATCCCTATGAAAAGGATTAAAAGAGGAAGAACCATAAAAAAGGCCATTCGTTTTCGTCGACGTTGCAAAGATAGCATTGGTACCTCCCTATATTGATGGATAGATATGAGGAAAACTCCGGGGAAATCGTTTTCAAAACCATCCCCGGAGAAATACTTGCCTTTATTATTTAAGTGTTTTCATCCATACATCAGCAATTTCATTCAGGGTTTCCAGTTTATTCGGTCTTTGTCCAAGCAAAATTTCCGAGAGGGTGCCCACCAAAACATCTTCAAGCTTCGGTTCTTCGGGAATGCGAGGACGATGAGAAGCTTTTTCAAGAGAAGGGAGATAGGCATCTTTAACCCAGGGTGAATCACTGGCAACTTCCGAATCTTCCACAACTGATATTCGGGTTGGACCAACTCGGTATTTCATCCATTGAATTTTAT
>JAAYUP010000149.1 GCA_012517635.1 Candidatus Atribacter alterifermentans | reverse complement strand
TAGAGGGAAGGAAAATTTTGCTTTTACACTTCTAAGTTTCCGTTTTGCCCCTGGTTTGATTGTCATTATTCCTCTTTTTGTTATTTTTCGAAGACTAGGGTTATACGGAACATATTATGGGATGATGTTGGCCTATCAACTGATTACTCTTCCTTTTTCGGTTTGGTTAATGAGAGGTTTTTTTGAAGATATTCCCATCGAGTTAGAACATGCTGCTCGGATTGATGGATATAGCTGGTGGGGTGTATTTCGGAAAGTAAATCTTCCATTAGTAGCCCCTGGAATAGCTGCTACCGCTATACTTTCGTTCATTTTTGCGTGGAATGAGTTTTTATTCGGATACGTTTTATCTTCTGATATTACCCGACCTGTTACTCCCTCATTAATGGGTTTTATTTCTTATGAACAGGTATTATGGGGTCAAATGGCAGCTGCAGCGATTATTACTCTTTTACCATCGGTTATTTTAGCTATTTTTATTCAAAAGTATTTAGTTAGGGGATTAACTTTTGGTGCGGTAAAGGGATAACAGGTGAAGGGGGGGGTAAATGTGGTTGAGATAGAACTGCGAAAGGTAGTGAAGAAATACGGGGAATTAACTGCTGTAAATGATTTGACCTTTAAGGAAGAAGATGGTGAATTATTAGTTTTATTAGGAAGTCCAGGCGCTGGGAAAAGTTCCACTTTAAAAATGATCGCCGGAGTTGAAAGCGTTACTTCGGGAGAGATAATCATGAATGGACAAGTAATAAATCGATTTGATCCTTCTGAAAGAGACATGGCAATGGCTTTTGAAACCTACGCTCTTTATCCCCATTTATCGGTTTTTGAAAATATCGCTTTTCCTCTTCGTTCTCCAAAGAGAGCTCAAAAGTATTCAGAAAATGATGTTAAAAAGATGGTTCAGGAAGTCGCCGAGTTTTTGGAAATAGAAATGTTATTAGAAAGAAAACCGAAGGAATTAAGTGGTGGTCAACGACAAAGAGTCAGTCTTGCTAGGTGTTTGATTCGAACTCCTCAGCTTTACTTATTTGACGAACCAATTGCTCACCTTGATGCTAAACTCCGACATCGGTTACGAAGGGAACTTAAAAAATGGCAACAAACCAGGAAAATTACGACGCTATATACCACGACTGATTATTTAGAGGCCTTTTCCATGGGGGATCGAATCATCATATTAAACCATGGGGTTTTACTACAAATTGGGAAATGGGAAGAAATTTACAATAGACCAGCGCATTTGATCATTGGAACTATTATTAGTGATCCTCATATGAACACTTTTTTAGGAGAAGTTGTTTCAGAAGGAGACAAAATATCTATCCAGGTGAAAGGTTTTCGATTTGATATTCCTTCCGAAATACAAAATCAAATCAAGAAATCCAATGTAAAAGAAGTGATAGTGGGAATATTTCCCAGTAAGATTCAGCCTGTTGATCGAATGGGAAATAAAAGTGGAATATCGAACAATTATGTGGAAGGATTTGTTGAGTTTATTGAATCTCGTGGGTCAAGAAGAATAATTTTTTTAAAAACACCACACAACCTTACTTTTACTTTACAACTCCCTTTAGAACGACCAATTAGAATTGGGGAGAACATTATGTGTTTATTTAATAAAGAAGATATTCAAATCTTTGATAAAGAGACTCAAAAGAATATTATGCTCTTCGAGGGGAAGGGGGTGGGGTGATTGGCAGAAGTTCGAGTTGAAAATGTATGGAAATTTTATAGAGAAGAAGCTGGTGTTGAAAAAAGAGTAGAAGCAGTAAGAAATGCTAGTTTTACTTGTAATGACCAAGAATTTTTATGTCTTTTAGGCCCCTCTGGCTGTGGGAAAACCAGTACTTTGAGAATGATTGCTGGTTTAGAAAAAATATCGAAAGGTGATATACTTATAGGAAACCAGAGAGTAAACGATTTACCACCAAAAGATCGAAAGATTGCCATGTCTTTTGAATCTTATGCTCTTTATCCACCATTAACAGTTTACGATAATATCGCTTTTCCCCTTCATGCAAGAAAATACCCTGAAAGTAAAATAAAAGAGAAAATTAAAATGGTTACAAATTTATTGGGTATAGGAGACATTCTCTCCTTTCGGCCTGCTAAATTAAGCGGTGGTGAACAACAACGAGTATCCTTAGCTCGGGCTTTAGTTAGAGAAGATGCATTAATAACTCTTATGGATGAACCGATATCCCATCTTGATGCCCAGTTGAAAGCTAAAATGAGAATAGAACTCAAGCGTTTTCAAAAAGAAATGGGGCTTACAGTTATTTATGTAACCCATGACCAATTGGAAGCTCTGAGTATGGCTGATAAAGTTGTAGTCATGAATTTTGGTGAAATCCAACAAATTGGAACACCCGATGAGCTTTATCAACAACCAGCCAATCTTTTTGTAGCTGGGTTTATTGGAGAACCACCGATGAACTTTCTTCCTTGTACTTTTGTTGAAGAAAGTGGATCGTTTTTTTTGCAATTTCTTCAATCTAAATTGGAAATTGAACCAGAATTGGGTCATCTTATTCAAGCCGAAAATGGAACAGATCAAAAATGGTTGTTTGGTATTCGCCCAGGAGATATCGTTATAGGAAGGAAAATGGAAAAGAGCTATTGTCTCGAAGGTCGAATATATAGTATTGAACCATTGGGAGAGACATCAATAGTTATGGTGGATGTCGAAAATCAAAAGATCTTTGTTGAAGTTCCTGGATTACCATTAGAAAGAGAAGGAGAAGCAGTAAAGGTTTATTTCAACAAAGTTAGATCACATATTTTTAATCAAACGAATGGGAAAGCATTGAGAATCTGATGGAGGTGAGTCATTATGCCATATGATGAAAAGATAGATAATCTACCACAAAAAATGAAAGCGGTTGTTGCTTATAAACCCGGAGATTATCGGTTGGAGGAAATTCCTCTTCCTGAGATTAACGATGAAGAAGTTCTTTTAAAAGTTGGAGGGTGCGGAATATGCGCCGGTGACGTTAAAGGCTATCATGGGGCTCCCTCTTTCTGGGGTGGTGAGGGACAACCGGCATGGATAAAAGCTCCTTTTATTCCAGGTCATGAGTTTTATGGTCAGGTGGTCGCTTTGGGAAAAGGTGCCAGGGAAAAATATGGCTTATCCCTTGGTGATTGGGCGGTATCTGAACAAATTATTCCGTGTGGAAAGTGTCGATTCTGTTTAGATGGAAAGTATTGGATGTGTGAAATCCATAATATTTATGGTTTTCAGGGAAAAGTTGCGGATGGAGCTTATGCAGAGTATGTAAGACTTCCTCGAACTGCTCGAAACCATAAGCTTCCGAGTGACTTTCAATTTCATTTAGCTCCCTATATTGAGCCATTAGGTTGCGCAATCCATGCCGTAGAAAGAGGAGATATCCAATTTAATGACGTTGTAGTAATTGCTGGTTTAGGAGCTTTGGGTTTAGGAATGGTGCAAGCTGCTCGCTTAAAGAATCCTAAGTTACTTATTGCGATCGATATAAAAGAAAACCGGAATAAACTTGCCTTGGAATATGGAGCTGATCTCGTATTCAATCCGAAAGAAGAGGATGTCGTATCTAAGGTAAAAGCTTTGACGAATGGATATGGATGTGATGTTTATATTCAAGCGAGTGGACATCCGGCAGGAGTTATCCAAGGTCTTCAAATGATACGAAAATTAGGAAGATATGTCGAGTTTAGTGTTTATAATGATCCAACGACAGTTGATTGGAGTATTATTGGCGATCGGAAAGAACTCGATTTACGTGGGGCTCAT
>JAAYUP010000148.1 GCA_012517635.1 Candidatus Atribacter alterifermentans | reverse complement strand
TTCCAACCAGGTCTTTTCTTCTTCTGTCAAAGTACGGAGTGGGTCTTTTTGGCGTCGGGTCATTTTGGAGGCATCCTCTTGATTCTGGGTTCCTCTCATTTTACCCGATTATGGCTGGCCTCGTGTCAACTGACCCACTAGTATATGACGTAGAATGGCCAAATGAAATTAGCTTAGGGTACCGCATAATGATCCGTGCTGCGCAAGTTCGGACCCTCGCGCTAGCTGGTGGGAAATACCGAAAAATAAACGATGATTTGGAGTTATTACTCTCCCATGCAGATATTCAAGAAGATGCTCCCGCAATCCTTTTTGCTTATGTAAATGTCGGCCTTGTAAACGACCATTTACCAGTAGAGATAACCATTCCACGATCGTTTAATTTATTCCGAATGATCCAAAACTCAGATACCCTGAAAAAAGAATTTTCTAGTGATTTGCTAGGTAATTTACCCAATGCTGTATGGGCCCAAGGAGTTCGAGTAAAGAACTGTGAAGAGATAAAGTTATTTATTCAGTATTTCAGTGACCTATCAGAGGCTGACATGAATTTATTTGTTGAAGCCCCATTTGCTACAGAAGTTTCAACTATCCTTTTTGATCAAAGCTGGTATTCGGAAGCATCAAAACCACTGGAAAATCGTGATTGGAATTCAGTCCTAAAATATCTAGATGAATTTAACAATCATCCAAGAATTTCGCAATATTTATGTTTCAAAGTCGCGATTGCTCGCGCGCGTGCCGTTATTTATGCGGATTATCTTAAACAATATGCTACAGCCATCGACGTTTTAAATACTTTACCCCAACTAGACGATCCAGATATGAGGTTTCTAGTAAATTATTCAAAAGGCTGTTTTGCCTCCAATGCAAACTTAAGCCAGGATGCAACTTTATTTTTTTTGAATGCAGAAAACGCTGAAGGTTTAGGTTATGTTTTTTTTAGACTGGATAACACGAGCAGGTTAGCGATTGAAAAAAGCAAGCTTAACGATTGGGCAACTGCTAAAGAGTTATTCATACGAGCAATTCATCAGTTTGAACGTAGTGAAGGTAAGGCCTTATTCAAATGGAATTGTATTGAGCTTTTAGGGGAATTAGCTTACGTCTATTGGTCAATAGGTGATTTATCAAGAGCATATGGTGCTATGTATGGTTATGTCATGGCGCTTGTTAATGACAAATCAGTAGATGATTTGCGCTTCAGAGAAGCTTATAATAAAGCTGGTCATGGGATGGGTTGGTTCATTTCAATAGCGGGCACAGGAAAACCGCCAAGTGCAACCCAAAGCGGCGATGAGTATGCTCCTGTACAACCAGGTTTATTTGGAATACGACGAGAAAGTTTAGGAAGCCACATCCCTCCTACGGGTTTCTCAAAATCTTTATTGTTAATTCAATTAGCAATGTTTGCTAAAGCTACTTGTCATTGGCGTGCCTCATGGATTCTGTATAAACGAGCCCACGTTCAAAATAAGATTGATAAAAACATCGACAGTGTGAGGTCATTTATTTTTTACATCGATTTAGCTAGCCTAGAGGCAAAGTTTGGAGGTCCCAGTGAAGCACTTCAGTATGCCATCCATGCAAAAAAAGTATTAGCACTTGAAAAGGTGATTGGAACAAGTAAAGAAAAATTGGATTTACATATTGATGAAAGCATAGATTCTGATCTTCAAGAGATTTCAAAGGATGAATTACGAAGGGCAGAGACACGTTTCCTCTACATTCTTTTCGCACCATTATTTTCGGAGCTAATTGCTTCAGGTTGGAGTACAGAGGAAATAGTATCCAAATTGACTCAATGGGAACATGCCATAATCGGTTATGAAAAAAATTTATCATTACCGAATGAGTGGGTAGAGGTAGTTAGCTATTTAAAAGATCTCATTTATTTTTGGAAAGAAGATCGCCCAATAAATACTAATTTTAAATTCTTTGAAGATTCGACTACTTTTGAGATTTTCGTTAGCGTCTCTGTCAATGGTGTAAATTCATTGTGTGGAATCTTTAAGGTTCAAGGGTGTCAATGAACAGGCGCCAGAGTAAATGGCATGACCTCAGCCATCATCAAGGGTTGCGGCCCATACAATTTCCGCATCGAC
>JAAYUP010000147.1 GCA_012517635.1 Candidatus Atribacter alterifermentans | reverse complement strand
TTATATTGAAAAAAGAAAAGCCCTTCTTAAAAGAAGGGCATACTTTGGCAGGTCCTACATCCCCATTCGGGGGTTCAGACCCACAATGAAAATGTATCATAAAATTTTGATTATGTAAAGTAAACCAAAATCTTTGTGTCATTATTCTGTGATATTGTCACCCTGAAATTATTCTGTGAAAATGTCACCATGAGAAAGGAACAATATCACATGACCCCCAAAGAGCTTCAACGGATTCACGTTATTCAACAATGTATTGATGGAATACTCACCAATGGTGAAACGGCTCAACTTTTAGGATTAAGTCAACGCCAGGTGATCCGACTTTAAAAGTGAGAGAAAATGGACCGCAGTCGCTGATTCACCAAAACCGAGGCCGTCAACCAGCCCATACCATTCCCCAGAACATCAAGGAACAACTTATTTCCCTCAAATCCACTTCCCCCTATCAAGCTACCAACTTTGCCCATTTCACTGAGCTCGTTCCCGTCAAGGCGAGATTTCCTTAAGCTATGCTACGATCTAGGGGGTCAGGTCTTGATTCTTGAATTTTGGGGATTTGGGATTATGGAAAAGATGGAAAGATGAGATCCTCACGCAGGAAAGCCCCGCTCAGGATGACGCTTGGGGAGTGTAATTCTCAAAGTCTATCCTGCAAACTGCACAGGATCGCAGCCTACGGCGTAAGATGGAAAAAATAAAAAGAAAAAAAACTGAAACTGATTAGGGTAGACCACTTGAGTTTTCATAGATATATGGTGCTAAGAAGCAGCATGGTGGTCTATCCGGTCAATACCATCACATCAATTCCCCCATTGAGGGGGGGATTCAGGTGGTGTGCCTTTTATCAGTCATCCTGAGCCCAAACAGCCTACGGCGTAAGAAAAAAATGTAAGTATTCAAAGCGAGCCCTGAAAAATACCTTCAGGGCCGAGGGCATGAGGATCTCATCTGACACCAAAGGTATCATACTGAGCGGTGCTTTCCCGCGTGAGGATCTCATCTTTTTGTTGGTTTTTCATGAAAAGAATTTACTAAATGAGATTGCCACGTCACTTCGTTCCTCGCAATGACGGAGCAGGTGGGTGAGATTGCCACGTCACAACGCTTGGATTGTTTCTTAAGCGGCCTTTATTATTTATAACTTTCTATATAGCTCACGCCGTAGGCTGTTCTTCCTTGCAATGACGGTTTTATACAAGGATTTTCATTCTTATCAGGTGCTGCAAAGCAGCATGAGAGTTTATTAATAAAAAATCATATGACAAAGGAGAGAGAACGATGGTTTTGCCAGAGTATGAAATGAAAGAGCGTTTAGAAAAAGTTCAGCAGCTTCTCATCGATCGAGACCTTCCCGGTACTTTGGTGTATTATGACGAATTGAATATCGCCAATGGGTGGTATTTATCGGGTTGGTGCCCACAATTTGAGAGTGGCTGTCTATTTGTTCCTCGTCAAGGTGAACCGATGATTTTGGGAGGACCAGAATCGGAACCTTTTGCCAAAACTGACTCGGCAATTAAAAAGACCAAAAATATACCGGTTTTTATGGTTCCAGAGGAAGAATATCCCAATGCCACGATATCTTCTTTTGCCGAAGTTTTTGATGAAATTGGCATTAAAGGGAAGAATCAAAAATTAGGGATAGTTGGATTGGATAAAATGCCCTTTGGAGTTTATCGGTTATTAAAAAAAGATTTATTGGGAATCGACCTGATTGATATAACTGCTGAATTTGAACAATTTCGAAAAATTAAATCCCCATGGGAACAAGAACAGATAAAAAAAGCTTTTGCCATTGCTGACCAGGCATTTCAGATGATGAAACCCCTCGTTCGTGAAGGTATTTCGGAGATCGAAATTGCGGGAGCTGGAGAGGGGAAAGCCCGTTCCTTGGGAGCAAATTGGTTTGCTTTTAAAGCTATCGTTGCCAGTGGGGAGCGAACCAGTGGAGTGGTCCCAACAGCATCAGATAAAAAATTAAACGTTGGTGAAACAGTAATGATGGGACTCAGCCCTCGATACAACGGTTACGCAGGGGTTTTTGGCTATACCATGGTGGTTGGAGGGAAACCAAACGAAGCGCAACGCCGCTGTATCAACGATATGGTTGAAGCCTATCGAATCACCAAATCCAATCTCAAGCCAGGAATGGTGGGGAAAGATATCAACGCGGTAACGCATGAATTTGTAACCAAACAAGGTTATGGGAAAAATATCGTTTGTCCTTTTGCTCATACCATAGGGCTTATGGAAGCTGAAGCTCCCTTTTTCGGACCAAATAGTAATGTTGTATTACGACCTGGTATGACAGTCTGTGTTGATGTAAGTGTCTTTTCGGTTCCTGAGGTGAATGGAGTTCGATTTGAAAGTGCCTTTCTCATTACCGATAAAGGTCCAGAGCCTCTTTCTCCCTATATGGACCAATTGATATTGAATACCAAAGTTTAATAATCTATTTTTGGAAAAGCCTTTAAATAATGTAGGGGGTGATAGTGAATCAGATAAAAAAAATAATAATTTTAA
>JAAYUP010000146.1 GCA_012517635.1 Candidatus Atribacter alterifermentans | reverse complement strand
GACGACGTTAGAATCTCATCCTTTTAAATCTTTTCCAAAATTAAATATAAAAAGATGAGATCCTCACGCCCTCGAAAAGAGAGGGCTCAGGATGACGGGTGTGGTGTTAGATGAGATCCTCACACGGCAAAGCAATGCTCAGGATGGCACCTTTTTTAAAATTCTTTGGCAGGGACTTGATTTATCATGCCCGTAGATTTTTCGGATTGATAAAAAGAAGGGAGGGAGAAAAAAATCCCGTGCCTCAGTATATGAAGACACGGGATGCCGGCTCATTAAGTTAGGTTAATTTATTATTCTTCAACATTGAAAGATACTGAATTCAAGATTTTTTCAAGAATTGGCTGGAACTCCTCGGATGTGCTGCCAAAAATAGTAATATTCATAAATATGCCATCCCCATTGTTGAAGACTTTATCAGCGGCCGCGAAAATTATTGTTTCATCATCCTGGGAGTTTTCCATGGTGACCATTCTAAATTCTGCATCACCTATTGATTTTGATATGTCTTCTACTATTTCGCTATCTTCGGTGTCGGTTTCAATGAACATTTGAAGGAAGGTTGCGACGTTTTCTCCTCGAGCTAAAATCAAAAATTGATCAGGCTTGCTTACGTCTCCGCTGTACCAAGCCGATTCTTTTTCGCTAAAGCCAAGGTTTTCTTCTAATTGTTGCCAATCCGGTGGGAGGGAAAAACTGATACCATGAGCAGTAATGGTTTGCCAGTCCTCTTCAGCCCAAGCGACAGAAATGAAAGCAATACTAACTAAAAATACCGCAACAACTGTTAGCAAGAACAGCCTTTTCAATTTGTATTCCTCCTTTTTTTGAGCATAGCTCTAAACAATGTTTTCTGCTAAACAAGAAAAAACAATGATGAAAAACGCTCAGGTTGATAATCGATTTTTAAGAATTGATAAGCCTTAACCCATTAAAAGTCTTAAAAAACAAAAATTAATTTATCCTCCTTTCCCAGGATCTTATTAATAGGTTAAAAAGCTCCTCCTCGACCTCCTCCTGATCCTCCTCCAATGCCGCCTCCACCACCTGAAAAACCTCCTCCACCCCATCCGGAAGAACCTTTAGAGCGGGCTTGAGCTTGGACGATGGTAGCTGAAGCAGTATTTCGGAGTAAATAAAGCTGACTACCAAAGAGAAAAGGTGAAGGATTATAAAACTGGCCATGTTGGCTTTGTGCTTCCCAGATTTCTCGAGGGATAAACTTTTGTAAAGTGCTAATGACCTTTTCTGCGACGCCTAAGGCAGTTCCATAGACAAGATACTTTTCCCATACAATTATTGATTCAGGAGGATATTCGGAGAGCAAGGAAAAGTCAGAAAGGAAACGACTGAAATTCACCCATTTTTGATAGTATTCTCTTCCTTCTTTCGTCCAACGACCAAAAAAATCTTTTCGGATCATTAAAATAGCTCCACCGAAAAACCACATTATTGCAGAGAGTATGGTCATTCGTGGTAATAAAAATGAGGTTATTCCTTGTGTAGAGATACCTACTACAGCCAAGGAAAAAAGCATCATTATGACTGCAATAAACTTTGCCAAGACATTTCCAGAAGTGCTGAAGTATCGCCGTTGGGCGATTGCATCATGAACGGCATTTTCATATCCTGATAATAACTGGTTAAAATTTCCTGCTTCAGTCGTCGATTTTGAAAGGCGTTTTTGCATATCTTGAAAATCGAAAACATTATCAGTAGCAAAACGGGCTAAAAGTTTTAGGAGTAATCACTCAGAATGGGAAAGGTCACTACCGGGTTCATTTTTTTTGATGAGAATTCCTTGACCATTTTGTATTTCTTTAAAATCAATATAGTCTTTATGGTAAAGGTTCATCATAGCTGCTGCTATTCCATCTTTGTCAACCTTGCCGGATAGATTTTTTACCATAGCGTTGACGAAATCGGGCGGGTCATTGCTGGGGAGTTCCCGTTCATATATCCCCTGATAAGTAATGGTAGGCTCCTTTCCCATAAACCAAAAAATAAGAAAGAACAAAAAAACAAAAATGATGAGAAGGACTAGCCAGGGTAACCAAGCAGAACGTATTGTTTCATTATAAACACTTTCGATTTGTTTTATTTCTTCAAGATTTAATGTGGGGTTTTCAGCGGCAAAAGGGAGATCGGATATGGGATCAGCGAGGAATCGGACTTCGGCAAAGGATTCCGGTGGAAAATGAGATGTTATAAAGGTAAACCGATTTCCACTTTGAACCATTTTTACCGAAGGGTGTTGATAGATGGTGTTGATGTGAACCGAATCAGGAAAATCAAAAATACCGGTAATTTTTCCAACCGGTGCATCCCAGTGTCCCCAAAATTGTCGGAAAATTTGCGCTATTTGCGGACCATTTTCAAAAATACCTCGTGCTCGGTAAGTAACATGAAGACGAATGAGGGGAGATTGTTTGGGATCTAGTCTTTCATAACTTCCCACAGGAACTAACCATACCCGAGCTTCGAATCCGTTTGATTGTTTACGAAGAAACTCAACCGATTGAGTCTCTATTCCTTCGGTCCAGAGTTGGATATTATCAATTTCGACATATCGCGAAGGAGGGATTTCACGATAGAGGCCTCGAAAGGGTTTTCGCATTTTATAATTGATAATTTCATGGACTTCAAAGGTTCCGTCGGGAAGCATTGTGTGTTGGATGGTAGCCGAGGGGAGAGAATAAAGGGAGTTGAAATACCACTTAAAATATGGATTCCCACCAATTGTTTGGATGAGAATGAATAATATGATTAAAACAATAAAACCAATAATCCATTTTGCTATGCTCCATTTTTTGCTTGTGCTGGTATGCACTATTCTAACCTCGCTTTCGAGGATTTTAATTTATCTATTTATAATGCAAAAAGAAATCAAAGCTAATGTTTTCTCATCTATTATTCATTTTTTTGCTTTAAAGGTGTTTAAAAGCTTTGCATAAAAAAGTAATATTGAATGGAAAGTGCTTTCAATTTGTGGATATTGGTTTTAAATGATTATATTGTAATGAAAACTTGACTGGTATACAACAAAAAAATTTTTTGAGTAGCCAGAAAATTAAGCCTTCGCTTTTCGAAGCCGTGAGGATTTCATCTGACACCGAAGGTGTCATCCTGAGGCTTCGTATTCAGAAGCCGTGAGGATCTCATTTTTTCAATTCTTTTTTTATAAAAACTTTAAAGGATGAGATTCTCACGTCGCATAAGACGCTCATCAGAATGACGGAGTGGGCAGATGAGATTCTCACGTCGTCCAGTAAAAGTCACTGGACTTCTCAGAATGACAGACTCAGTAAATGAGATTGCCACGTCGCATAGGACGCTCCTCGCAATGACGGAGCAAAAAAGTTCAAATCACCCTAACCCCTTTTTCTAAAGGTTAAGATTTTTTTCCTCGCCACTCTGTGGGAGAGGCTTTTTTTCTTTTTTTTCCTCTCCACTGGTGGGAGAGATGTAGGTGAGGGGGGAAGGCATTTTCATCCTCAACAAGTGCTTCAAAATAGTATAAATATCTCTTATTCAAATGGTTTGGATGGATGTATTTTAAATAACAATTACTTTAATAATCTTGCTTAGAAAACATTTTATAATTTATATTTTTAAAGGTGATATTAAACTTGATAAATTAAAATTGACGATAAATT
>JAAYUP010000145.1 GCA_012517635.1 Candidatus Atribacter alterifermentans | reverse complement strand
TGCCCGGGTCATTGAGATAATCACGGAATCTATTTCTATAGCCAATTAAGGGTAACCAATATCTTGAACCAATATAATGCAAAACCGGGACTCGGTCGGGTTGCTGGAAATTCCAAGCTTGTTCCCAACGAGCTTTTCTTTTCAGTATTTCAGTATAAGGAAAGTGTATATTTACCTTTTTCATAAAAATCCTCCTGCTTATCAATTTCAATTACATTTTCAAACCACTTGAAACCGATAATCCTTTTACAATTTGTTTTTGAGCAACGGCAAATAAGACAATGATGGGCAAAACTGAAACCGAAGCTCCAGTAATTAATAAATCATATCTTTTCCCTTGTTGTTGAGCTAAAGCAGCAACTCCTAATGGTAAGGTTCGCATTGCCGGTTGAGAAGTAACCATCAATGGCCACCAAAGCTGATTCCAAGTCATTAGAAAATTATAAATAGCAACTCCCCCTAAGGCGGCACTGGTTAAGGGTAAAATAATGCGACCATAAATCCAAAGTTCAGAGGCACCGTCTAAGCGGGCTGCTTCCATATAATCGTTGGGAATATCCTCTATAAACTGTTTCATGAGAAACATACCGAAAGGACTGAGACAAAAAGGCAAAATAAGCCCTAAATAATTATTGGTCAATCCAATCTTGGCGGTAAGAAGATACATAGGTATAACTAAAGTTGCGAATGGAATCATGAAACCACTCATTAGAAGAAAAAAGAAAAAGTTTTTGAATTTAAAATTAAATTTTGCGAACACATACCCTAGCATCGAACTGGAAAACATTGATATGATGGTTATCCCACCCGATACAATTATACTATTTAGGAAATACCTACCAAATGGAAGCCTTTCAAACAAAGTTTGGTAATTTTTTAAGGTAAAAGTATGTGGGAAAAAGGTGGGAGGCATTTTTACAATTTCGGTTCCTGGTTTAAAAGACGACAGAATCATCCAAATAAAAGGTATTATCATAATAAATGAAACAATAATAGCGATTATATGGGATTTGATTTGCTCAGTTATCTCATTTTTTCTTTTTGAAGACATTTTAATCCTCCCACTCCTTAATATTCCCATTCCGGCTTAAGAATTTTAAGCTGTAAAAGAGTTAATACCCCGATAATGATAAAGAGAATTATTGCAATAGCTGAAGCAATTCCTGTTTGTGATCGAATCATCCCATCATTATAAACTTGAAGTGCCATGGTATAGCTGCTGTAACCTGGGCCTCCTGACGAGCCACCAGTTCCTCCACCGGATAAGGTCATCACAAAAACCAAATCGAAAGCTTGGAATGCAGATATAGCCGTAATTGCTGTTATGAAAAGAAACACTCTTCTTGCCAAAGGAAAGATTATTTTCCAAAACGCAACAAAGGCGTTGGCACCATCAATCTGAGCCGCCTCATAGAAAACATCGGGGATGGTATTTAATCCAGTTAAGAATATTAAAGTCGAGAATCCTAAGGCTTGCCAAACTTCAGTAAAAATAACACAATAAATCGCTTGTTGGGGACTATTCAGAAATCCTTGTCTTGGAATGCCAATTTTACTGAGTAAGACATTAAATAATCCAAATTGGGGTTGATAGAGATAGGTAAAAAAAAGACCAATGGCAACCGCGGAGCATAAGGATGGTAAAAATATTGAAAACATATACCCTCTGCTCCCAAATTTAATCGCAAACAAAGTTTTTGCCAATAAAACACCGATAAAAACCACTAATCCAGTTTTAAGTAGAGCATATAACATAGTGTTTCGCAATGCGGTAATAAAGCGTGGGTCCTTAAAAATATCAAAATAATTTTTTAAACCGACAAACTTACTGGAGGCTGGGTTTTGAACAAACCAAAGAAAAAAGCTACTCACAATCGAATAGCCAAAAGGGTAAGCTACAAATAAAACGAACCAAACTAAGGCAGGAATCAAAACCAGCCAGGGAAAATATCGTGTGGCGAAGCCACGTTGCATTATCAATAACCTCCTTTTGACCGAAAGGTTTGGTTCTTAATTGATTCATTGACACCATTCAACCAACAAAAATATAAAAAAGAAAGATTTTAATATTATTTCAACATTGGAAAGAACTGAAACGAAGCGTTCCTTCCAATGTTGAAAATCGCATCATTACTTAATGGCTAAATCTTCAGGAAGTCCATCCCAATAAATAAAGGTAGCTGGTACGTTCGGATACTTTTCTTTCATAGTAGCAATTTGTTGATTGGAGTTGACTTCCATTTGTTCCAAGGCTTGGTCTACGGTCAACTGTCCATGAATCATTGCATCGATACTTGGCCACCAGATGTTATAGAGCAGAGTGTCTTGTTCTGGGAATGGACCCCAATATCGGAAGGAGCCCTCTTTCATGGCATCTATAACCGGCTCAAGATAGGCACCTTTGCCAGTTTTAAAGTAATCATTATCCCAAAGAGAGCGAGGGGTTGGGAGCCCAGGATTTTCTTCGAGGAAAACCAACTGTCCTTCAGCACTGGCTAAATATTGCAGATATTTAACCGCTGCTTCCTTTTTCTCCCCAGCTACATAAGAAGGCATGAGTAAATCCCAGGTATCAGTATGGCTGAACAAAGGTTTTTGGCCTTTTACAAAAGCTGGTTTCATAATAAAATCAAAATTCATGTCTGGGTATGTGATTTTGGTAAAGGGGAGAAATTCTGGCCACATGAACGCCATGGAAGCTAAATTTTGAACTAAAGCATCCATGGTGGTCGGCATATTGACGCTATCAACCTTATGGACAAAAAAAAGGTCATAGAAAAATTGGAGCGCATTTTTGGCTTCGGGAGTTTGGAAGGTAAAGACTTGTTTGTCGTTATCCCAGAATTTTCCTCCCTGATCAGCAATATAACTCAAGAAATAGTTGGGATCATTGCTTTCCTGGAAGCTTAAGCCAGCACGAACTAAATCGCCGCTTGAATCGTATTGAGCTAATTTTTTAGCATAATCAATTAATTGATCAGTATCGGCAAAGGCTTTTTCAACTGCTAACCCGGCTTCGTTTAAGTGGTCAACGTTAACCAGAATACCAGTATCTCCGGGAGGATCAGGTATCCCAACTGCCCAGATTTGATCATTGAGGTTACATTGTAAGTAGTATTCTGGTGAGAGATTTTCTTTTACCCAATCAACCGAGGGAAACACATCCGGAGTAAGAGGTTGAATTGATCCAGGGACTGCCCATTCCAAGATTTGCGGTCCAACACCTGAGAAAAGTTCAGCTCCGCCTCCTGCAGCCAGTGCTGCTCTCATCTTGGCACCTAATTCTGCTTGGCCAGGTTGAGGTTCAAGATTTACATCAATATCAGGGTTGAGCTCCATAAAAGCTTTAGTAACCGCCGTATAACCGTTCACATGGGGATCAAAAGATAAACACCAAATAGTGATTTGAGTTTTTCCCAACACTACAGCACTCATGCATAAGACAACAAAAAACACAATCAGTAAAACGTATCGACTTGATTTCATGAAAGTTCCTCCTCCTGTGATAAAAACCCATTAAGGTTTTTAAAAACCTATTAAAATTGTATGGAACAAATCACCAATTCCTACTGATTATCACCTCCTTTTTTTCAAAATAAAATATATTCATCAAAAAAACAAAATACCTTTATAAATACCTGGCACTGTATTTATCAACTGCAAAATGCATGGTTATGGCATTTTCTATAGGTATATCCATATCCAGAAGATTACAGGTTGCAATTACCAAACCATTTTTCTTGCCAACTTTTTCCACCAGATCTTGAATGGCTTGATCAACATCATAGGGGGATCCAAAAGGAAGAAGTTGACTAATATCGATATTGCCAATTAGACAAAGTCGGTTGCCGCATTTTTCCTTTATTTGATAAATATCATTACCAGCAGTAGGCTGAAGAGAATGAAGACCATCAATTTCACAATCCAAAAGCATATCAAGTGTATAATTTTGGTTTCCGCAGCCATGAAGCACAACTGGTTTTCCTAAATCATGAATTTTTTTCACCACTTCTTTCATAAAAGAGAAATCCATTTCCCAAAGGTCTTTAGGGGATATAAAGGGACCGGTATTATAAGCAAAATCGTTTGAAAGCCAGACACAATCGGCTCCTTCCTGAATTACTTTTTTTGCTAAATTGAAGACATGGTCAAAAAAACGAGCGGTAAAATCAAGAAGTTCTTTTCGGTGTTCATAGAGATAAAACATATAATTATTAAAACCCATAAATTGATTGATTTTAAAAAAACCAGTTTCAATTTGAACCACGACAAAAAAATCTGATTTTTGAACCCATTTATGGAGGTTGTCATATTTAAAATCATCAATAGTTGGAAATTGATAGGTTTTTAAATCTTCTGGTTTTTCAATCGGTTTTTTAAGTATTTCGTAAGTAAAGGGGGTAGAAATAGCTTCCATGCCCCAGACATCTCGATAAATTGGATATCCTTCTTTTGATTCATCAATTTTTATCCAGGGTTCGCGAGGAAAAACATGAATAAAATCAAATCCTAAAAATTCTCGAGCTTTTTTGTGGCATTCAAACTGAAAATCACTCAATTCTTCAGTCATCCACCTTACTAATGCATTTTCCTCAGCTTTCGGCATTTTTACCTTTAATATTTTTTGAATTAAAATATCGTGAAGCATTTGTTCTCCATGAGGGATACGGTCAACTGGTTGGCATTTGAGGGCAGCTCTCATTCTTTCCTTGTGGTTCATATTATTTATTCCCTCCTCCTTACAATTCTTATTCAGTTATAGAGTTGATTGTCGAACCACGACTTCAGTATCGACGGTTTTTTTCCATATACTTTTTTCCTTAGAATTCTCTTTAAACAAAATACTTTGATAAAGCAAATCAACACTTTTTATCGCTAGCTCTTCAATTGGTATACGAACCGTCGTCAATGGAACTCCAGCAACGGATGCAAAACTAATATCATCAAAGCCAGCTAAGCCAATATTTTCCGGAACTTTTATTTTTAGTTCTCTTAAAGCTTTTAAGACACCGAAAGCCATATAATCATTCACACAAAGAATAACATCGTAATCAGGATGATTTTTGTTAAATATTTCAAAAGCACTTGAATATCCGCCTTCGATATCTGGATGAGTTTCTACAATGTCTGTTTCCCATACTGGATAACCATTTTCAAGCATAGCTTTTTGAAATCCATCAATTCGTCTTTTAAAGGTTATCGCCGCTTTCATACCTGAAAGGAAAAGAAACCTTTTGTACCCTCTCTGGATTAGATATCGAGTAAGTTTGTAACTCCCTTTTTCTAATTCAACATCAACAATTGGTAGATTGACTCCCTCAATGCCGCCACCAATTAACACCGTAGGGATTTTCCTTTTAATAAGCTCATAAAAAGTGGATAGATTGAAGTTGATGATATCAGCAGTGTGAATTAGAACGCCATCTACCTTTTGAGAAATAAAGTCTCTTAGAACCTCTTCCTCGATGGGCACCTCACCCTCAGTAATTCCAAGATTCATCCGATAACTCTTTTTTCGAAGTTCTTTTTTAATAAAGTGAGTGAGTGAAGAATGGTAGGGATTGATGATTTCTGCCATGAGTATGCCAATGATTCCTGTGCTTTGGGCGGTTAAATTTTTAGCTAAACTATTCGGTATATAGCCCAATGCTTGGGCAGCTTGTAAGACTTTCTGACGGGTATCAGAACTTACCCGTTTTCGACTATTTAGAGCTAAGGAAGCCGTAGATGGGGCAACACCAGCTAACCGAGCAACATCTCGAATGGTTGTCATTATTTACCCCTGTCGAACCGTTTTGACATTTTTATTTTAATGGAAGAAATACTTTAATGTCAAGCTCTTTTTCTATATTGTTATAAATTAATTTAAAAACGATTCAACTTTCGAAATAAAAATAAAAAAGAGATTCTGAAACGAGGGGGAAGAATGAAAGGTGGCTGGGTAAAAAAAAAATTACACTTCTTGATAAAACAACCCAGCCATTATAATCTCATTTACTCACTGACATCAATGAGGACTTTTAATGAGCCGAGAGATGGGTTGAGTGCGGTTTCAAAAGCATCATAGATTTGATCTAACCTAAAATGATGAGTGACTAAGCCATCGGTTTTCATTCGACCATCGTTTAGGTATTGGATAGTCGCTTCATAATCAACAGCAGTATACATAATCGTTCCAATAATTTCTAATTCCCTATCCTGAACATAGGCCATGTTAACTGGTATTTTTCCTTCGGGTACACCTACCATAATAATTTTACTTCCTTTGCGAGCTAAATTAATGGCAGTATCCAAAGTTATTTCATTGCCAACGCAATCAAAAACCATATCTGGACCATCGGAACCAAATAATTCCTTAGCAGCTTGGAAAATATCTTCTTGCTTAGGATTTACAACAACAGTAGCACCGGATTTCTTGGCTAATTCCAACCTTTTATCAACTGGATCAGAAACAAGAATTTTATTCGCCCCCGCAACAAAAGCAGCTTGGAGGGTAGCTTGTCCAATCATACCAGCTCCGATAATAATGACATTAGCCCCAGTTAGCATTTTTGCCTGACGAATAGCATGAACTCCTACTGCCAAAGGTTCAACCAATACTGCCTTGTCAGCATCCCAATCTTTGGGGAGTTTAAAAATTTCATCAGCTTTAACAACCAAATACTCAGATTGGCCACCATAATATCCAACACACCCTATTACTTGAAGCTTTTCGCATATATTGTATCTTCCTATCCGGCAGTTATAACATTCCCCACAAACTAAGTTGGGTTCAATCGTCACTAAATCACCTTTGGCTAAATTTTTCACCTGACTCCCAACCTCATCAATTATTCCTGCTACTTCATGCCCTAAAACCATAGGAGGATGAACAAAAGGATGTGTGCCCTGATAAGCATGCATATCTGAACCACATACTCCTACCCTTTGTACTTTTATTCTAACTTCATCCGGTCCAACCTCTGGAATTGGTCCCTCTTTTTGCTCAAATTTTCTCAGATCGACTAATTCTACATATTTCATGGAAAACCCTCCATTCATTTATAAGTGTTGTCACTATAAACACTATATCCTTTTATTCAACTTAATGCCATTCATTTCGTGGGAATAAGATTATCCTCTTGTATATAGTTCGATCTGATTGATTTAAAAGGAAAAACACACATTCAGCGATTTCTTCTGGCTTCATAACCTCATTGATATCTCCATGATAAGGGGAATCCTCATACCAAAGAGGGGTATGAACTGCTCCTGGGCAGATGGTAGTTATAATAATTCCATAGGGTTTCACTTCTTGAGCTAAAGCATCAGCCATTCCAATCATACCATGTTTCGACGCTCCATAAGCGACTTCTAAGGGAATACCACGAGTACCAGAAACCGAAGATATGTTTATGATTCTTCCTTTTTTTCTTTCAATCATATAGGGGAGTACTAATCGAGTACAAAAAAGTGTTCCTTTTAAATTCGTATCAATAATTTTACTCATACGATCGATATCCTGTTTATAAAATTCGATTGCTTGATAAATCCCTGCATTATTGATCAATACATCAATGGGTCCGTAAATGGTTTCAATTTCCTCATAGGCTTTCTGTATTTGATCGGGCTCAGTCACATCAACTTGATAGGCAAATATTCGACCATTTCCATTTTTTGCTAAAGAATGCAATCGATCAATATTACGAGCAAAACCGAATACATTAAAACCATTTTCAGCTAATTTTCTTGCAATCGATTCTCCAATTCCTCGGCTTGCCCCGGTCAGAACAATATTTTTTATATCCATATTTTGTATGCCTCCTGTCCCTAATCGATTATCTTCCCCATTTCATTACCATAATAACCCCAACCAATGAAATAGTACCACCAACTAACGATAATAACGAAGGAATTTCTTTTAACCATAACCAGGCAATGAATATTGCCAGGGCGGGTTGTAAGTAAATAAAGCTTGACACCACAGCGACTGGTGTTTTAGAAAGAGCAT
>JAAYUP010000144.1 GCA_012517635.1 Candidatus Atribacter alterifermentans | reverse complement strand
TTCGCCGTACCGCCACTCGAAAGAGGTATTGATAGTAAAGAATTAGTACCAAATCGAACGATAGATTTCGGCATTTGTCCAACTGGGATAAATTTGGTCCCAAATAATACCGATAAAGCACCAATGAAAATATTTTGTGTTCCTAAAGTGACAATGAGTGGCTTCAATCTAAATTTATGGATGATGATACCATTTAAAAATCCTAAAAATAAACCAATAAAGGCCGACGCTAAAAAAGCTAAAAACAAACTATCAATACCAAATGCAATCATAATCCGGATGGTAATGTAACCACTAAATATTGCCATAGCTGTGAAAGACACATCAATCCCACCTGAAACTAACACCACTAATACTCCCATTGCTAATACCATCATTCCGGCACTACTTTTAACAATATCAAAAATATTATCAATTGCTAAAAATGTTGGATTCACTATACTAACGAAAGCACAATAAACAAACAGGATCAGAAATAGCACCGATTCCTGTCGTTTCATTAAATCTCCAATGGAATACCTTCTTCCATTCATCTTAAGCCCTTCCTTCCACAAGACTCCGCAGCTCTTCCTCGGTAGTTTCGCTAGTATTAACGGTTGCGGTTATTTTCTCATCCCTCATGACAATCACTCGATTACAATTATGGTATATTTCGGGAATTTCATCAGAAATCATAATAATCGCCATCCGGTTTCGGGCTAATTCATGGATTATTTCATAAATTTCCGATTTTGAACCAACGTCGATTCCAACCGTTGGACTATCAAGAATAAACAATTTTGGATTAGTCGCCAGCCATTTCCCTAATACGACTCGCTGTTGATTTCCTCCTGACAGCGTCTCAACAATGGTATCCATAGAAGAAGCTTTGATACGAAGCTCATTAAAAACTTTTTTGCTTTCCTCTTTTGCCTTGATCTGATCGATGATGAGAAAACGCTTCAATTGTTCAAGGGTTGCGGCGGTTAAGTTATCTGTTATGCTTTTGGTTCTAAAAAGTCCTTGGCTATGCCTATCTTCAGGCAATAAGGTAATTCCGAGTTCACGAGCCCTGGCTGGATTATTAATATACACTCGTTTGTCTTCAAATAAAATTTCACCGGATTGGGGATGGTTTAAACCAAAAAGGGATAGTGCCAGCTCGGTTCGACCAGCACCAAGTGGTCCAGTAATACCAACAATTTCGCCTTCATTGACCGATAAACTAACATTACTGAAGTGAGGTTTTCGAGTTAACTCCCGTAACTCAATAATTCGCTTTCCATTTTTAACATCTGGTTCAAACGTTTCATAGACGATTTCCCGTCCCGTCATATAGAATGCCAATTTGTTTTCATCTAGTTCATTAGCAGCGAAATCGCCAATTTTCTCCCCATCACGCAAAACCGTTATGATATCAGCAATACGAAAGACTTCATTTAATTTATGGCTAACAAATATCGAGGTTATATTTCTTTGTTTTAGCTCCTCGATGGTTTTCAAAAGAGTATCAATTTCTTTTTTGGTCAAAGCCGTTGTCGGTTCATCAAATATAAGCAACTTGGCATCTAAGACCAATGCCCGAGCAATTGCCACAATCTGTTTTTGGCTCATTGATAAATTACTCACCTGTTCCTTCATATCAATTTTGGCATCAAGGCGCTCAAGCTCTTCTCTCGCCCTTTGAAGGTACTCTTTTTGATTAATAAGCCATTGGGAATTTTCCACAAGCCAATTAAAAGCGATATTTTCACCTACAGTAAGGTCAGGAAAGAGAGAAAGGTCCTGATAGATAACCTGCACTCCTTCTTTCATGGCCTGTCTTACGGTAAGCTTTTTATAGGAATTCCCATTCATTTCTATTGTCCCACTTTCAGGTGATTCAACACCTGAAATAATGCGGATTAAAGTGGACTTTCCTGAACCATTTTCACCTACTAAACAGTGAACTTCTCCATAATGTACTTCCATATCAACGCTCTTCAAAGCTTGTACACCTGGAAAAGTTTTACTGATATTGCTCAACTTTAAAATGAATTGTGGTCCCATGATTCTGCCGCCTCAAGAGGTTTATTTAAATCTATGCCCAGCCTTTCGGATGCTAGGCATAGATTTAAATAGTTTTCTACATTATAGAAAGAAGCTATTAGAAGGGGAAATCATTCACATTTTCCTTGGTAAGTACCAGCGGTGCATTGCCATAGATGATACCATCTTCTACGGTTACACTCTCATACCCTTCTTTACCAAGGCTAATACCAGTTTCGATTGGTTCTCCTTTGAGTACTTTATAAGCAATCATGGCACAAACATAGCCTGCATCAGCTGGGCGCCAACATTGAGCTTGACGGAGGGAACCAGATTCCAAGTAGGTTTTACTCATAGATGGAAGGGTTAACCCGACTACGGCAACCTGTTCTTGCAAGCCACGTTCCTCAACAGCTTGGGCTTGCATGATGGTTGATGAAGCGGAACATCCAAACATCCCCTTAATGTTGGGATAAGTACGAAGGAGTTCTCGGGCTTTATTATAAGCAGTTTGCTCGGTATTAAAATCTTCAACCGGTTCTTGAAGGATGAATTTCATATTAGGATATTTTTCTGCTGCGTAATCGTGTCCAGCCTGGAACCATTGCATGTGGGTCTGCATAGTCAAAGCACCAACCATACCGACATATTCACCTTCGTAGTTCATTTCTCGTGCAAGACTTTCAAACATGAGAATGCCAAAATCTTCATTTCGGAAAGCTTCCATATCATAATCAACAATTCCTTTCAACTCTTCTGCCTCATGGCTGATCACAACAATACCAGCATCTTTCGCTTTTTTGATAACCGGAATCATTGATTTTGGGTCGTTAGGAACGACCAGGATGGCATCAACACCTTTAGCGATAAGGTCTTCAACCATCTGAACCTGTTTAGCAGGATCTCCACCTTCTGGTGCAATCTGGTATGAAGTGACATCATCATGATCCTTACCAAATTCTTCAACACCAGTACGCATGTCGTCAAACCAGGAAATCCCTTCATGCTTTGCAACCATAACAATTTCAAACTTTTCCTGGGCTAACACGGTAGCACTTAAAACCAATAAAACTAACATAACTACTACAAACACTTGAGCTAAACTCCGCATATTTTTCCTCCTCTTTTTGCAACATTCCTTGATTGACGTTGCATGTAATAAAATGAAATTAACATACCATATTTTCATTGTCAATGATAATTTGAGTCATAAATTTGAACCCTTTTCCTCAGATTTATGACTCTGCTTTGGTTATAAAATGTTTCATATCTGGTCCGGCTCCTGCCCAGGCTGTGATCGATTTTTCTTCTCCTACATTAATTGAATAATGAGAGACACCCGGAGGAATGAAGAGCGCATCACCCGTTTCAAGCAAATAATATTCCTCTTCATCTGGAAAGTGAATCACAATTTTCCCTTGAATCACGTAACAGATTTCATCGGCATTCTTATGCCCAGGATCTAAACAGGCACGTTGACCGGGAAGGAGAGTGCTTATGGAAAAAGCAATTTTATCGGTAAAAGCATAAATCTCAGTGCATTCGTCTCCTTCCATAATTATTTTTCCTTGACCCCTTTTTACGACTTTGCCTTTCACCCTTTCCTCCTTTTTAATTTACTTCTCGATAATTTATTATCGGCCACACTGAGTACAGGTTGTCCCCGAACCTACCGGCTTTAATTCAAAATCCACTTGATTGCTTAATCTCTCATTAACTATAACAAAGACTTTATAAGTATCCTTCATGAGTTGAGGAACCCGAGCATAAATATTCATATCCGACCAGGTAATGATTTCACCTACAAAAGTTTTATTATCACCTCTTTTAAAAACTAATTGACTTGTCCCCTGTACTGCTCCGAAGTCTGATCCTAAAAGAGTTATTTTCGTCCCAGAGGGACCCGAATCCGGAGATATTGATATAATTTTTGGATTAAGAGGGGCGATTGGTGAGGGTGATGGTGTCGGTTTTGTGGGTTTGTTAAGGCAACCAGCAAAAATTAAAATGAAAGAAAAACAAAGAATAATAAATAATAGGAAATTTCTGGTTTTCAAGATAATTCCTCCTTAATTTCTACCAATAATAGCATCTTACAAAATATGATAAATGAATTCTGATAATTTTCAAACTCCCACCCGAACTTTCTGGTAGGAGCAATCAATGGCTTTTTCTAAAATCAGAGCTTCCAGCAGGGGGGTCAATTCTTCTTCTCTTTTTGAATCCAGCCTGCTCATCCAGAAGGTGCAGATATTCCCCAGTCGATTTATTCCGGTAGTAGGTCCTTTGATAGGTCACATCCCCAAACAGGGTGAGGATGGTTCTTGAATTGTTCTTGCGTACCACTTCCCAGGTGAACCTTCTCTCTTTTTCTTGCCAGATTTCCTGATCTCTGGCTTCAAGGACTGCTTTTAAGATATCCTTTCCAACACCATTCATGATTTCCCAGAGCTTTTCCTCGAATTCCTGGAAGTTCATTCCCTTTTCTAGAGAATGGAGGGATATTTCCATTACCCTCTGGAATCCTTTCAAAATGTGCTGTACCATATTCACAAGGCCTCACCTCCATGAGTATTT
>JAAYUP010000143.1 GCA_012517635.1 Candidatus Atribacter alterifermentans | reverse complement strand
TCTCCGGGTGATTCGAGAATCCAACCCCTTACCTTCGGTATGTGGCCGGGTTTGTCATCGACCCTGTGAAGCAAAATGCCGACGAGGCCAACTTGACGAACCAGCAGCGATTGATGATTTAAAGAGATTTGTAGCTGATTATGCCATGAAGAATCACATCATGTTACCCGTGATGATGGATCGTAAACGAGATGAAAGTGTAGCGATTGTCGGCTCGGGGCCAGCTGGTTTAACCTGTGCTTATTATTTAGCCAGGAAAGGATATTCGGTAACTATTTACGAGTCGCTTCCGGTTGCAGGAGGAATGTTGGCTGCAGGTATTCCAGCTTATCGTTTACCACGAGAGCCGCTTAATTGGGATATCGATCAAATACGAGCAATGGGTGTAAAAATTCATTTAAACACGACAATCGGCAAAGACTTTTCATTAAGCGAATTACAGGAAAAGTATGATGCCGTCTTTTTGGGAATTGGAGCATGGAAAAGTGCCCCTCTAGGGATTCCTGGAGAACAGTTTGAGGGTGTGGTTCCAGCACTCGAACTTTTAAAAACCATCAACTTAGGAGGAACAATTGAAGTTCCTAAAAATGTGGTCATCTTAGGTGGTGGAAATGCTGCCATGGATTCCGCCCGTACTCTTTTGAGATTAGGATCTGAAGTGGTGAATATTGTTTACCGAAGAACTCATTCTGAAATGCCTGCTATTCCAGAAGAAATCGAAGATGCAGAAAGAGAGGGAATTATTTTCCATTATCTCATGGCACCATTGGAGATCGTTGGAGATGAGAAGGGAAAAGTAAAAGCCATAAAACTCCAGCGAATGCGATTAAGTGAATTTGATCGAAGTGGCCGAAAGAGACCAACTCCTATCGAAGGTGCTGAAATGATGATTGAGTGTGATATGGTGGTACCGGCTGTTGGTCAGATGCCCAAAATTGATGAACTTGGAGATAGTTTACAATCCGACCGATGGGGAAATGTAATCGTTAATCATTATACTCTTTTAACCTCCAAACCAGGTGTTTTCGCTGGAGGTGATATGATTGGAGCTGAAGCAACCGTTGTCAATGCTATGGCTTATGGGAAAAAGGCTGCCTATAGTATCCATCAATACCTCCGCAATTTGAAGGGTGATGAGGAAGAAGAATTCATTGCTGAACCAGAAAGAATGAGGATTATAGAAGAACCACCAGTTCTTCAAGAAATAAAAAGGGTTTATATATCTGAATTGCCTGTGAGGGAACGAATCTGTAGCTTTGCCGAAGTAAAGATGTGTATGAGCGAAGCTGAAGCTAGGCGGGAAGCGGGAAGATGCTTACGTTGTGATTTAGAAAAGAAGATGAAAAGGCTACATCAACTTGTGGCGGTGGAGGAGGAAGAACAATGAGTGAACCAAAAGGAGCTGAGTTGGTCTATTCCAAGGTTGATGAAATCATCGATCGATATAAAGAGGAAAAGACCCCATTGATGTCTATACTTGAAGATGTTTCTCAGGTTTATGGCTATCTTCCTAAGGATGTTCTTGAAAGAATATCCCATAAAACTGGCATTCCTTCCAGTAAAATTTACGGGGTGGCAACTTTTTATTCTTTTTTTGAAACCAAACCGGTGGGGAAGTATATCATTCGGATTTGTATAAATGCTCCTTGCCATGTTTTAGGTGCCACTAATGTTTTAGAAACCGTGAAGAAGGAATTAGGAATAAAAGAGGGTGAAACCACCAAAGATGGTTTATTTACCCTTGAAGTGACCAGTTGTCTTGGGGTTTGTGGGGTAGCACCGGCAATGATGATTAATGATGTCACATACGGAAACTTAAATGCCGAACGTATTCGAGAAATATTTACTCTTTATCGATGACTGAGAGGGGGATTTTATCTATGCTTTTTCGTTCACATGTATTAGTTGAGATGACGAGTAGTTCGGTTGTTTTGGGTGCTGCTCAAATCCGTGAAAAGTTTGAGAAAGAGATAGAACGAGTTGGTCTTTCTCAGGAAATTCGAGTTCTTGACACTGGATCATTTGGAGCAGGTCTCCCTTCTCCTTTTGTCATTATTTTTCCCGATAATGTTGTGTATGCTCCGATCACGCTTGATCAAGTCAAAAAAATTGTTGAAGAACACCTTCTCAAGGGTCGGCCAGTCAAAGACGTGATGTATTTAGGTCAAACTGAAACCACTCTTCAAGGTTTTCATCCGATTTCTCCCTTAGCTCAAGAAAAGCGAGTGGTTTTGAGGAATAGTGGCTATATTGATCCAACCAGTATTGATGATTATATTGCTCGGGATGGATATATGGCTTTAGGTAAAGTGTTAGCTAGTACACCTGAAGAAACTATCCAAATAGTGAAGAATTCTGGATTACTCGGCAGAGGTGGAGCCGGTTATCCGACCGGTTTGAAATGGGAATATACACTAAAAGCTCAGGGAGATGAAAAATATATTGTTTGTAATGCGGATGAAGGCGAGCCTGGAACTTTTAAAGATCGTTTGATCCTCGAAGGAGATCCTCATTCTATCTTGGAAGCAATGGCTATCGCAGGATTTGCTGTAGGAGCTCACCAAGGATTTATATATGTCCGAGGTGAATATCCTGAAAGTATACGCCATTTGGAAAAAGCCATTTCCCAAGCTATGGATTATGGCCTCTTAGGTGATAACATACTCAATTCAGGATTCTCTTTTCGAATAGGTATTCGAAAAGGTGCAGGAGCTTACATTTGTGGTGAAGAAACCGCGCTTTTAGAATCGATGGAAGGGGGTCGAGGAGAACCTCGAATTAAACCACCTTATCCCCCTCAAAAGGGTTTATGGGGAAAACCAACGGTTATCAACAATGTTGAAACTCTTGCCAATATTCCACCAATTTTTCTTAATGGACCAGAATGGTTTAAAAATATTGGAACACCTACCTGTCCAGGAACCAAGGTATTTACCTTAACTGGAAACGTGATCAATTTAGGGTTGATTGAAGTTCCTATGGGAACGACTCTCCGCGAATTACTTTATCAAGCAGGTGGGGGAATCAGAGACGGTCATGAATTAAAATTAGTTCAAACCGGAGGCCCTTCTGGTGGGACGATGACTCCCAATTTACTTGATGTTCCTATGGCTTTTGATACTCTTCCTCGTTATCAATCGGCACTTGGTTCTGGTGCATTGACTGTTATTGATGATACCCATTGTATAGTTGATGTTGTTAAGAATTTCTGTGAGTTTTTTCTTCATGAATCATGTGGGAAATGCACGCCTTGCCGAATCGGGAATAAAAGAATTGTTGAGATTTTAGAACGAATTTCTTTGGGGAATGGTACCGAACACGATTTAGAAAAGCTTCGGTTTTTGGGTGAACACATCAAACGAACCTCATTCTGCGGTTTAGGTCAAGCAGCTCCAAACCCACTCCTCCGGTGTTTGGATTATTTCCGCGAGGAATTTGAATCTCATGTCATTGAAAAACGATGTCCGCTCAATGTCTGCCGAATGGAAAGTCCAAAAAAAATAAAATCATTGAAGGTCTGATTAAGAGAAAGGAGAGAAGAGAATGGCAAAAGTCATACAAAATAGAAGCAAAAAAGAGTCTCCCGAAAAGCTGGTCACGATTTTTATTGATGGAAGAGAGTGCCATGTCCCGGAAAATTTAACACTATTAGAAGCTTGCCGAATGGAAGGATATCATATCCCTACTCTGTGTTATATGGATGGTCTTACGTCCTGGGGTGGATGCCGAATCTGTGTGGTTGAAGTTGAAGGTCAACCCAATCTGGTTGCTTCCTGTGTTACGCCTATTCGGGAAGGAATGAAAGTTTTCACCGCTTCAAAAAAAGTTCGAGAAGCCCGAAAAGCTAATCTTGAACTGATTTTATCGAACCATCCCTTAGATTGCCAGCTCTGTGATCGAAACCAATCTTGTGAGCTTCAAAGCCTTTGTTATGAGTTTGGTGTTCGAGAAATTCGTTTTCAGGGGGAAAGGAAAACGCATCCGATTGATAACAGTAGTCCGGCCATTAAAAGAGATCTTGACCGTTGCATCCTGTGTGGCAGGTGTATTCGAACCTGTGCTGAGGTTCAAAGTGTTTTTGCCATTGATTTTGCCGACCGAGGATTTAATACCTATGTCAGTCCTTCGTTAGGACTCCCTCTGGGAGAAAGTGTTTGTATCAACTGTGGTCAATGTGTTTTAGCCTGTCCAACCGGTGCGCTTTCAGAAGTGAGCCATGTCGAAATGGTTTGGGATGCCATTGATGATCCGGAGAAATACGTTATTCTCCAAACTGCTCCTGCCATTCGCGTTAGTATTGGTGAACCATTTGGTATTCCGACTGGCAGCGTTTCCACGGGAAAAATGGTGGCAGGGCTACGACGTTTAGGCTTTGACGCAGTTTTTGATACCAATTTTGCTGCAGATTTAACAATTCTTGAAGAAGGGACAGAATTTATCAACCGAGTGAAAAAGGGTGGGAAACTCCCCTTGATAACTTCATGTAGTCCTGGCTGGATTAAGTTTATGGAACATTTTTATCCAAATCTCATGGAAAACGTTTCGACCTGTAAATCCCCCCAACAGATGTTTGGTGCCATGGCAAAAACCTATTATGCCCAGAAAATGGGTCTTGATCCTCAGAATATAGTAGTTGTATCGATTATGCCATGTACTGCAAAAAAATATGAATGCCAACGCGATGAGATGAAAGCAAGTGGGTATCAGGATGTGGATTATTCTCTTACAACCCGCGAAGCAGCCCGAATGCTTAAAGAAAAGGGCATTGATCTCAAAGAGATGCCTGAGGAAGACTTTGATCCAGCCCTTGGTATTTCAACCGGCGCGGCGGCAGTATTTGGTGCTACCGGGGGAGTTATGGAAGCTGCTCTCCGAACGGTTTATGAAGTTTTAACCGGGGAGACATTGCATCGGATTGACTTCACCGATGTTCGCGGTATTGAAGGGGTAAAGGAAGCGACTATCAGTGTTGGCGGACTTGATGTGAATGTTGCTGTTGCTCATGGATTGAGAAATGCAAGAAAGGTCTTGGATTTAGTCAATCAGGGTCACTCAAAGTACCATTTTATTGAAATTATGGCTTGTCCCGGAGGATGTATTGGTGGAGGTGGCCAACCATTACCAACCAATCTCGAGATTCGTATGAAGCGGATTGAAGCGATCTATGAAGCAGATCGTCGACTCCCGATTCGAAAATCTCATGAAAATCCTGCAATTAAACAGCTTTACGAAGAGTTTCTTGGAGAACCAAATAGCGAAAAAGCTCATCATCTCCTTCATACCCATTACACCTGTCGAGAAAAAATGTAATGAGCAGAGAATTATTCACTAGTTAAAATTTCTTTGATTCGTTCCGTTCCCCTTCGCTTTCTCAAAAAGGGGAACGGAACGCTGGCTGCTTGGTTTCAATCCTTCCCAATCTCCCTTGTATCGAAATTGAATCTCGAGTACAATGATTTTCTATGGAAAAGTTTATTTTATCGATTGATCCTGGAACCGAAAAATGCGGAATTGCACTTTTAGATCAAAAAGGAGGAGTGATTCATCAGACCATCCTTCCAATAGATGAATTAGAATCCTCAATCAATAAAATGACAAAGAAGTATTCTTCCTTGAAAGTTATCATAGGGAACAGTACTGGCCGCAAACGAGTAGTACAAATAATAAAAAAGATGAAATTGGACTTTGAAACTTTTGAAGAACGACAGAGTACTTTAGAAGCTCGTAAACTTTATTTTAAAATGAACCCCCCCCGAGGACTTAAAAAACTTTTACCGAAAGGTTTGTTATTTCCTCCAGTTGCAATTGATGATTGGTCAGCGGTTATTATTGGTCAGCGTTATTTATCTCATTATCCATTGGACGGTGACAACCATGATTTCCCCTCATGAACTTGGTCCTATATTGACGGGTTTAGCGAGGAAGGCTATTGAATATTATTTAATCCACCAAACCTATCTTCCTTTACCCAAAGACCTTCCTCGGGAATTATACGAACAAAAAGCAGGGATTTTTATTTGTTTAAAAATTCGTGGGCAACTCCGAGGGTGTATTGGAACTTTCCATCCCCAACACGATAACATCATCGCCGAAACTATTCATAATGCAGTGAGTGCGGCTGTTGAGGATCCTCGTTTTTCTCCGATTACTCTCAAAGACCTTTCCAAAATAAACATTACCGTTGACATCCTGACTCCTCCTGAACCAGTTGACTCTCCTGAGCAGCTCGATCCAAAACGATATGGAATTATCGTTCAAAGGGGTTGGCGAAGAGGCCTTTTACTCCCTGACATTGAAGGAGTTCATTCCGTTGAGGAACAAATTCGTATTGCTCGATCCAAAGCTGGAATTAAGCCAAATGAGCCAGTTGAGCTTTTTCGTTTTCGAGTTGAAAGATATAGTGAATCAGAAAATAAAGAGGAAGATCAGCGATGATTGAAGCTCAATATTGGACAGTCGAATCAGATCAGAGAATAAAATGCTTCCTTTGCCCTCATCAATGTCGCATTAAACCTGGAGATCGAGGACTTTGCCAAATACGAGAAAATAGAGAGGGAGTTTTATATGCTTTAACCTATAACCGGATTTCAGCTATTCATCTGGATCCGGTTGAAAAGAAACCTCTGTACCATTTTTTCCCCGGAAAAGAAATTCTTTCAATTGGAAGTGTGGGTTGTAATTTAAAATGCCAGTTTTGTCAAAACTGGGAGATCTCACAAACTGGTTTTATAGATAACCTTACCCCTACTGATCCCCAAAAAATCGTTTCCCTCGCTCAATCACAGAGATCGATAGGAATTGCCTATACTTATAATGAACCTTTTATCTGGTGGGAATTTGTAAAAGAAACCAGTGAAAAAGCAAAAAAAGTTCACTTGAAGAATGTTTTGGTGACCAATGGATATGTGAATTCAAAACCACTCCTGGATCTCCTCCCTCTTATTGATGCAATGAATATCGATTTAAAAGCGATGGACGATGATTTTTATCGGAAATACTGTGGAGGTTCTTTATCACCAGTTTTAGAAACGATTGAAATGAGTTATCGGAACAAAGTGCATATTGAAATCACCAATCTTTTAGTAACCGGACTTAACCATACACCGGAACACCTTCACCGTTTGGTCGATTTTGTTGCCTCAATTAGTCCTGATATCCCTCTCCATTTTTCTCGATATTTTCCAGCTTATCGGATGGAAGCACCATCAACCGATCCCGAGGTGCTCCTCACTGCTTATCATATTGCTCGACAAAAATTACACTACGTCTATTTAGGGAATTATTACGGAACTGAAGGTCATACCTCCTATTGTTCGCAATGCGGGAAACCTTTAATCACTCGTACTGACTACCGAACGA
This sequence comes from Candidatus Atribacter alterifermentans, assembly GCA_012517635.1. Classification (GTDB taxonomy): domain Bacteria; phylum Atribacterota; class Atribacteria; order Atribacterales; family Atribacteraceae; genus Atribacter; species Atribacter alterifermentans. The sequence continues at coordinate 9,240 of JAAYUP010000143.1, read as the reverse complement.
CTATTCACCATCTGGAAAACGGTCTTTGTCAAAGTTGTAAAACTCCCTTCCCTTTGGTAGATGAATGAAACATTCTCATTTATTATTGGTATCCTTCTTTGGATTGATAGTTGTTCTAATAATATGGGTAGTAAACAAGCCGAATCCTTTACAACACTTTATTTATGAAGGTTTTGACACCTGGATCGAAGTTGACCTTCCATCCCATCATCAGAATGTTTCACAAGATATTGGTACTATGATCCGAGAACTGGATGAAAAATGGGATCGATTTGATCATCGGAGTGAAATTTGGAAAATAAATCAAAGCCAGGAACCTATAAAGGTTAATGAACAAACCTGCGATTTGTTTGGGCGTGCTCAAGAACTGCAGAATCGTACTGAAGGTTTTTTTAATATTTTTGTTGGGTCGTTAATGGATGAATGGGGATTTCATAACAACCCTCGAGTTCCTACTCCCAATCAAATTCAAGATCGAATGAAACAAATTGCTCATTCTTCTCTTATTATTGATAGAGAAACAAAAAGTGTTCAGCGAATTGGATTCAGTAAGATCGATTTAGGGGGAATAGCCAAGGGTTACTTGGTGGATACGATAGCTATTGAATTGAAAAAAAAGCAAATATCTCCGGCATTGGTCAATGCCGGAGGAACGGTTTATGCTTTAGGGAAAAAATTCCGAGTTGGAATTTTACACCCACGGCAAAAATCAATTGTTGGAATTGTCGAGGTGAAAGACCAAGCTGTATCAACATCAGGTGACTATTATCGTTTTTTTGAGCAGGATGGTATCCGTTATTATCACATCATCAATCCCTATACTGGGTACCCATCGAGTTATTTCTCCAGCGTGACCGTGGTTTATTCGAAAGCAGCTGATGCTGATGCCATATCAACCGCGGTAATGGTGGGAGGGCCCAACCTCATCCCTTTAGTAGAAAAGCATTTTCCAGGTGTGGCCATTATTACTGTGCAAGCCGATGGAAAATTAATGATGAATAATGCTGCCTTAAAAATATTTAAAAAAGAATCGACTGGTAAAATTTATCCATGAAAAAAAGATTCGTTTTTGTTCTCGTCATTGTTATTATAGCTTTCCAGCTCGTGGTTTTTTCCCTTCAAAAACATGAGGCATCGAGTTGGATCGGTTCACTGAGAATGATTGGCATTCCCTTTTATCGAGGAGGGTTGGTAATTCAAAAAAGCTTGGATTGGATAATTTCTAATTTTTCCTCAAAAAGAATAGTATTGGAAGAAAACGATAATCTTCGAAAAGAAGTCGGTCGGCTTCAAAACGAACTGACTCTTTTAACTGAGCAAATCCGTGAATTAGAGATGAAATTGACAGCTGTAGCGATTGAAAAGCAAATACCTTTTGATGTTATTCCAACTTTAGTTATTGGTCGTGATCCCTATGATTGGTTTGGAAAACTGATCATAGATAAAGGTACTAATGATGGAATCATTCCTGATTTAACTGTAGTGACGTATCAGGGTCTGGTGGGGAGAGTAGAACAAACATATCCCAATTATTCAACTGTTCGTTTGATTTTAAGCCCTGAAATAGCAACTGGAGCGATCCTTCAAAGGACGAGGGATTTAGGTGTAGTAGAGGGGAACGGAAGAGGGCTTTGTGTTATGCGTTACGTTTATCGAGCTTCTCAGGTACAAGGAGGTGATTTGGTGATAACCTCCGGTCTAGGCACCAGTACGCCCAGGGGTATAGTGATTGGAAAGGTATTGGATATCAAAGAATCGGAAGGAAGCCTCTTTAAAGAGGTTATTATCCAACCTGAGTGTGATTTTTCTCTTTTAGATCAGCTTTTTATTATCCGGTCTTCTGCAATTGGTGAGAATAATGACGTTCAGTAAGCTGGTTCTTATCATTTTGGTTTTTTTTTCAATACTTTTTTTTAAAAATAATGTCTTCGCTCAGTATTGGCCAATATTAAGCCACCTTACCTTTTTACCTTTTATAATTTGGGCAGTTCATGTTTCTGAAAAAAGATGGTATTTCCTATTGCTTTCATGCCTTTTCATTGCTTTTTTGGTGGATATATTTTCTTTTTCCATCTTTGGCTTTCATATTTTATTAACTATAGGTCTTTTTTTATTGGCTCAGATTTGGATATCCTTTTTCTCGATGACCAGTGGATCACTTTTAGGTTTTTGTATCACAGCTCCAGGTGTTGAAATGTTCTTCATCATAATACTGCAGTTTTTTATGAGAAGTGTTCAACGTCCATGGTTGTATTGGGTTGAATTTTTTACTCTCTCTTTTTTCTTCAATCTGCTTTTTCTTTCTGCCTGGTTATATTTCTTTCCGCCTGAGAGGTTCAATAATGTGGAATGAGAAACCGAAAATAGTTGTCAATCATAGGATAGAATTATTTACCTGGATTTTGTTTGGAATTTTTATCTTTCTTTTTTTTAATTTATGGTATTTAAGTGTTTTACAATCTGGTTTCTATCAAGAAAAATCGGAACGCAATCGAATACGGGTTATTCCACTCCAAGCGCCCCGTGGAATTATTACTGATCGCTATGGTCACATACTCGCTCAGGATGTTCCAAGATTTGCGGCTGTTTTATTACCAGGGAGTGCAGATCCGGAAAAAAGCCGTCAGACTTTGGAAAAAATCATAAAAAGAAGAATTGAGGAGCCACTTCGTGATCGATATTCAGGAGAAATTATTCTTGCTTCCCAGTTGAGTGTTGAGGAAGTATCTATGGTTGAAGAAGCGAGAAAAGAACTTCCCGGTGTGATGATTGAGACTTATCCCAAGAGGATTTATCCCTCTGGTGAAGATGGAACCCATATTGTTGGATATGTGGGGAAAGTAAATAGTGAGGAACTAAAAAGATTTGGCCAAACTAATTATAACAATGAGGATGTTATTGGAAAAAGTGGAATCGAGCTTTATTATGAAGAGCTTCTTCGAGGTCAAAAAGGATATCGAAAAATTGAGGTTGATGCTTTGGGAAGAATAGTCAAAATTTTAGATACGAGCTTTCCTCGATTTCGTCATACTTTAACTCTTACCTTGGATTTGGAACTACAAAAATATTGTAATCAGCTCTTAGCTGGAAAAAGCGGTGTGATTATAGTTGGAGATCCAACCAATGGAGAAGTATTAGCAATGGCCAATCAACCTTCTTTTGAACCGAACTTATTGGTAGACGGGGTGAGTCAGGATGAATGGCGCAAATTGATTGAAAATCCCCAAAATCCCTTAACAAACCGTTCTCTTCAAGCCCTCTATCCTCCTGGTTCAATATTTAAATTAATGGTCAGTTTAGGTGCCTTGGAGGCCAATATTATTTCAAGTGAAAGAACTATTTTTTGTCCTGGGTATTATGAATACAATGATCAGAATTATCCTTGCTGGAAAAAATCCGGCCATGGAAGATTGAATTTCGAAGACGCTCTGGCTCAGTCGTGTAATGTTACTTTTTATACCTTGGGTTTAGAGCTCGGCCAAGACAAAATTATTGAAATGGCAAAACGCTTTGGGTTTGGAGAGGATACTGGAATTGATTTGCCTGGGGAGAATCACTGTTTTCTTCCTTCTTCGCGATGGAAGAGACAAAAAGTTGGAGAACCTTGGTATTCAGGAGATACCATAAACCTTTCAATTGGACAGGGATATCTTTTGGTTACTCCTTTTGAGATTTTCCAAAGTGTGGTTGCAATTTCCAACCGAGGGATCATACCAGTTCCGCATTTTTTAAAAGTCATACAAGATGATAAGGGAGCGGTAATTGAACGCACTCTTCCTAAAATAAAAAATCGAATAGACTTGAAACCAGATACCTGGGAAAGACTCATTCGAGGAATGACCAAGGTGGTCTCTGATGGGACAGGTAGAGCTTGTCGAGATCTTCCAGTCCTGGTAGCTGGAAAAACTGGAACTGCTCAAAATCCTCATGGCAATGACCATTCTTGGTTTGCCGGTTTTTTCCCCATCGATAATCCACGTTATGTTTTTGTGGTTTTAATAGAAAACGGTGGTGATGGAAGTGGGGAAGCTGCTTATCGAAGTAAAGATTTAATACAATGGATTTATGATCACCGGGAGAATACGCTCAATGAAAATGGTTAAGATGTTTCCCGTCATCATTCTTTTTCTCAATATAATTGGTCTTATGGCAGTTTATAGCACCGATCCTCTCAGGGGAGAGGTTCCCTTTATTCAGACTTTTTTTGGGAGACAACTCCTGTGGTGTCTAATAGGCTGGTTGGTTTTTTGGGGAGTCAGTTATATTCATTATCATTGGTTGATTAAGTTGGAATGGATTCTTTATCTGATAATCATTCTCTCTTTGTCAGCCGTTTTATTTTTTGGTAGCGGGGATGACGTAGGAGCACGGCGTTGGTTATTTTTTCATTCGGTTCAACCTTCGGAATTTTCTAAAGTTGGATTTACGGTTTTCTTAGCGGCGTTTTTGAGTGCTCGGTCTGAAGATTATGGAAGCTGGCAACTCCTTTTAAAAACATCGATTTTATCAATTATCCCAACAGGTTTGATATTCCTTGAACCAGATTTAGGAACTGCCTTGGTTATCATCGTTCTTTGGTTTTCAGGATTGTTTTTTTGCGGTTTTCAGTGGAAAAAAATTTTGGCGGTGTTCGCTGGTTTGATTGGTTTCGTTCCAATTTTTTGGTTAATTTTACACGACTATCAAAAAAAGAGGCTTCTTTCATTTTTTGCACCCCAATCTGATCCTCTTGGAACCGGTTATAATGTTCTTCAATCGCAAATTACTATTGGGGCGGGAGGTTTTTTTGGAAAGGGTTGGCTTTCGGGAACCCAATCCCAACTTCGGTTCCTCCCTGCTCATTATACTGATTTTATTTTCGCATCTTGGTGTGAGCAATGGGGTTTTGTTGGAGGTGTGATGATCCTTGTTTTATTTTTCTGGCTCATTTGGTCAATTTACCGGATTGGGATTGAAACACCTGATTTAGAAGGGAAGATACTTGCTACCCTCTTTGGATCAATGCTTGTCTTTCAGGTTTTGATTAATGTTGGGATGAATATGGGTGTTATGCCGGTTACCGGTATTCCTTTGCCGTTTATTAGTTATGGGGGGAGCTCGCTTTTTATCAATATGTTAGCTATGGGGATAATGTGGAATATTGCCAAGTCGGGAGGAAGTGAATAGTGGAAGAAAACATAACAGATGAAGCAAATTTTTTTAAAAACGATCTTCTCAAAATAACAAAACCAGCGCGTTATATAGGAAAAGAGTGGAATATTCTTATAAAAAATCCTTTCGAAACAACTTGCTCAATTGTGCTTGGTTTTCCTGATATTTATGAAATAGGAATGTCTCACTTGGGACTCAAAATCCTTTATCAGATATTAAATAATCTCCCCGGGGTTCGCGCTGAACGAGCTTTTGTTCCTTGGCCAGATTTAGGAAAACTGATGAAAGAAAAGAACATTCCACTTTTTAGCTTAGAGAATAAAATTCCTGTTCGTTCTTTTGATATGGTCGGACTCAGTTTGCAAACCGAGATGAATTATACCAATATCCTTTATTTTCTTGAATTGTCTCAAATCCCTTTCCGAAGTTCAGAAAGAGGAGATGACTTTCCAATTATCATTGGTGGCGGATCATCAACCTGTAATCCTGAACCGATAAGTGATTTTTTTGATGCCTTTTTGATTGGGGAGGGAGAAGAAGCCATTGTCGAAATCATCCAAATTGTATCAGCGATGAAAGGTCAAAAAAAAGAAGATATTTTATCCGAGCTGGCAGGAATTGTTGGGGTTTATATACCGAGTTTTTATCAGGTTGATTACGCAAAAGATGGGGTTGTTTCCAATCTACAAACCAAGAATAAAAGGACAGTTCCTCAGGTTCAGAGAAGATGGCTTCAGGATTTGGATCGGGCACCTTATCCAGAAAAAATAATCGTACCATATATAAGTATTGTCCATGACAGAATTCCCTTAGAAATTTCTCGAGGCTGCACTCGGGGATGTCGTTTTTGCCAAGCAGGCATGATTTATCGGCCTCAACGAGAACGATCCCCAGAAAATATAGTTCAACTTTCAGAAAAACTGGTGGCTGCAACCGGTTATGAAGAGATTTCTCTTCTTTCCTTAAGTAGCACTGATCACTCGCAGATCGAAAAAATCATTGCTCATCTTTCTCAGAAATTTGAAGCAAAAAATGTGAGTATTTCCCTTCCTTCCATACGGATGGATACTTTCTCGGTCCAAATTGCTCAGAATTTAAAACGAGTTCGGAAAAGTGGCCTCACTTTTGCTCCTGAAGCAGGGACTGATCGACTCCGTCGGATTATTAATAAAGGATTAACCGATCAGGAAATCCTTTCAACGCTGGAAAAAACATTTGAAGGCGGCTGGGATGACGTTAAACTTTATTTTATGTTTGGACTACCCGATGAAAAAGAATCAGATCTGGTAGGGATTTCCCAATTAGTGAATGAAGGTCTTCAAATCGGCAAAAAAATACGCGGTAAAAGTGTCAGTATCCATTTAAACCTTTCAGCCTTTGTGCCAAAACCTCATACTCCTTTTCAATGGATGGGTCAGAATAATTTGGAAGAGTTTGAAGAAAAAATTCACAAAATAAAGGCTGGTTTTTCCAAGAATCGTCGTTTGATCCGCATGAATTGGTCGGATTTTAAAGAAAGTACTCTTGAAGCAGCATTAGCCCGTGGTGATCGGAGGGTATCAAGAGTGATTGAAAAAGCATACTATTTAGGTCAAATTATGGATGGTTGGAGAGAATTCTTCTCTTTTGAAAGGTGGCTGAAAGCATTTGAAGATGCGGGGATAGATTATCACTTTTATTCCGAGAGATGGCGAAATCCAAACGAAATGCTTCCTTGGGATCATATTTCTTCTGGAGTAAAGAAAGAATTTCTTTTAAAAGAATGGGAAAAATCCCTCCGGCAAGAGGTTACCCCCCGATGTATTCAATTTCAACATTGTGAGGGGTGTGGGGTTTGTTAAAAAATTATATGGATCGATATCGCTATCGTTGTCGTCATCTTAAATTAGCACCTTTTCATTTCTTATCACAGTTGGATCTGACTCGTTTGTGGGATCGAGCTTTGCGAAGAGCCGGGCTTCCCATCGCTTTTTCACAAGGCTTTAACCCCCGTCCGATACTTTCATTTGGACCAGCCACGGTTACTGGAGTGATAAGTTGGGCAGAATATCTTGACATGACTTTCTATGAATCAATCGAACCGGAACGTCTCAAGAACCTTCTCAATTGTCAAGTACCTGAAGGTATGAAAATTGTTGAAGTCAAATCGGTGCCCCCCGATTGTCCCAGCATCATGAAATCACTAATGAGCATTCAATATGCCTTTATTTTTAAAGATGATGGAAGAATTGGAAATGAACAAGTGTCTCTATCTTTAGAAGATATTGAAGAAATAGAAAGAAAAAAACTGGGAAATCGAGAATATATGGTATTATTCTTGTTTAAGGAAAAAAACATACTATTGAATCCTTACCAATCATTAGAATTGATGCCAAAAGAATCCGGTTTTAATCGGGAAAATTTACTGGAAATAATCAAGCAAAGTTATTATTGGTCGTAAGTAGTGGAGGGTTAAACTTTGAGGAAAGATATTGTCATAGATATGTCCGAAGCCGAAGTCCGGGCTGCGCTTTTGGAAAATGGACAGGTTGTAGAGTTTTTCTTTGAAAGAGCAGCCGAGAAAAGATTAGCAGGAAATATTTTTAAAGGCGTCGTAGAAAACGTACTCCCTGGTATACAATCTGCATTTGTCAACACCGGTTTTGACAAAAATGCTTTTTTATTTATTGGAGACATTTTGTTGGATGAAAAAGGGAAAGTGAAAAGCATTGATCAACTTCTTCAAACTGGAAAGGAAATTGTAGTTCAAGTTGCTAAAGAACCAATGGGAACGAAAGGAGCACGAGTGACGACTAAAATTTCTTTACCAGGGAGATATGTGGTTTTAATGCCGGGAATGAATAATATGGGTATTTCTCATCGAATTTCTTCTCCAGAAGAACGAGAAAAACTTAAGAAGTTGATCGAAAAGATAAGACCTGCAAACATGGGAATTATTGTGAGGACTGTTGCCGAGGGTAAAAGCAATCAAGAAATAAAAGAAGATATCGAGTCGTTACTCCGCTTATGGAACCGAATCATGAAAAAAGCCGAACTCATTTCAGCTCCAGCAGTTCTCTATGAAGAAGCAAGCCTCATTTATACCTTAGTTCGAGATGTCGTTGATGATGATTTGGGAGAAATTTGGATCAATTCTTATTTTGGTTTTCAGAAATTAAAAGATTTTATTGAATCGGTCATTCCTCGTTTTGTCGATCGTATTCATTTTTTTGATAGTAAAGAAAACATTTTCGATCATTTTAATTTAAATCGAGAATTGGAGAAAGCCTTGAGTCGGAAAGTGTGGCTCAAAAGTGGAGGATACTTGGTTTTTGATCGAACTGAAGCTATGACTGTAATTGACGTCAATACCGGTAAATATATTGGAAAGAAAGACCTCCAAGAAACGATTTTAAAGACCAACTTGGAAGCGGCGGAAGAGATTGCCAGACAAGTGAGGCTTCGAGATCTTGGAGGGATAATTTTAATTGATTTTATTGACATGGGAAAGAAAGAACATCAAAAAATGGTTATGAATGTCTTGGAGCAATTTTTATCACACGACCGAACACGCTCGAGCTTAGTTCAAATGAGTGAACTTGGATTGATGGAAATGACCCGAAAAAGGGTTCGGAAAAATCTGGATGCCATTCTTTGTGAACCCTGTAATTACTGTCAAGGTGAGGGAAGAGTCCTTTCAATAGAGACCATTGCTATTAATTTTTTAAGAAGAATTGAGGAAATATGCCGCCATTCCCAAGTAATGACCATTCATATTATAGTAGGACCAGAGTTGGGAGAGTATTTAAAAAATAATGGAAAAATATTTTTAAATAATTTAAAAAAAATTTATAGTAGAGAATTAATCTGGAAAATTGATCCAAATTTATCTTCTCGTCGTTACTCGATTGTTGAGGTTGGTAAGGATGATGGTTGGGAATCTATTGATAAAATGGAATAAATCATTAATGGTTTAGTTGTTAGTTAAGTTTTAAAATTGCACCATATTCAAGTCACTATTTTTCACTATTTGTGTGCCTAAGAATTTATCTTTATGCCAGAATCTAACTTCAGATAGGCCGGATTCTTTCTCCGGTATAATACGAAGCT
>JAAYUP010000142.1 GCA_012517635.1 Candidatus Atribacter alterifermentans | reverse complement strand
GCAGAAAAAAACTTTATATGATGTTGCCATAAAGAAAGTCTACGAAGCCTCAAATGGTCAACCAGGTAAAGGGAAGAATCAATTTGGAAAGGATGGAGTTGATGCGGTCTTAGTTGTACCGGTCGGTACTCAAATTATTGATCAAAAAGACAATCAAATGGTAGCTGATTTGACTGAAGATAAACAGAAAGTTATCATTGCCCGAGGTGGTCGAGGTGGTCGAGGGAATAGTTCATTTGCCACATCGACGAATCAAAGCCCCCGTATTGCCGAAAAAGGTGAAATTGGTGAAATACGAGATATTCGTTTAGAACTGAAATTAATAGCTGATGTTGGTATTAGTGGATTTCCTAATGCTGGAAAATCAACACTCCTTTCGGTAGTGAGTGCTGCTAAACCTCGAATTGCTGATTATCCGTTTACAACCCTTCATCCGAATCTTGGCGTCGTCAGTCATCATGACCAACAGTTTATAATGGTCGATGTTCCGGGAATTATTGAAGGTGCCAGCCATGGCACTTGTTTGGGTTTAGAGTTCTTGCGACATATCGAAAGGACACGCTTGATTCTCCATTGTATAGACCTCTCTCAAGTCTATTCGGAAAACAATTTCTATGACAATTTTTTGACTCTTCGTCGAGAGTTTGAAGCGTATAGTTCTTCTTTGGCAGCCAAACCTTTTTTTGTGGTAGCAACCAAGCTTGACCTTACACCAGCTGCTCAAGCTTTTCATGAGTTTAAAACCACCTTCGAACAGCAAGGAATTCCAGTCTTTGGGGTTTCTTCTCTTACCAAGGAGGGCATTCAACAACTTCTGGATGCGATAATTGAGTTTTTAAAAAATGCCCCTGAAATTGCTTCCGAGGATGTTCTTCCGCTTATCAAAAATGAGGTATTAAATCCTGCACAGCATCGACATTATCGATTTTCAACACCCTTTCTTGATCGATTAGTGACCGAAATCGATTGGAATACCGAAAATGCTCTTGCAATTTTCAACCAAAACTTGGCTCATGCTAACTTTCTAAAATATTTTTCTGCTATTCAACCCGGATCAATAATTGAAATCGGGAACTGGCATTTTATCTGGAGTGGAAAACACCTTGAATTCCCTAAAGCCATTTCCCAATGAACACCTTCATAGACCAATGAAGAGAATTGATTTTATTGAAAATAGCCAAGTGATTGTGATAAAAGTTGGGAGTTCTTTGTTGGTTAAAAATTTTGTTTTAGAAACATCCCGTTTAGAGAAATTAGCCCAAAATATTCATCAACTTCGTCAAAGCGGGAAAAAAGTCATTTTAGTGACCTCAGGAGCCATGGCCTGCGGAATGAGCCGTTTAGGATTAAATCGGAAAAAAGGCGATATTCCATTTAAGCAAGCAATGGCAGCCGTGGGGCAAGGCATTCTTATGCAGAATTATTGTCAGGTTTTTTCACAAATTGGTATCCCAGTTGCCCAGATATTGTTGGCACCAGAAGACGTTCATAATCGACATAAGTATCTTAATGCCCGTAATACATTTCAGACCCTTCTCGATTTAAATGTACTTCCAATCGTTAACGAGAATGACACCGTTGCTATTGCAGAATTAAAATTCGGTGATAATGACCGCTTATCAGCTTTGGTCGCTTCACTTATCAATGCCCAGCTTCTTATTATCCTTTCTGACACTGAGGGGTTGTTTACAGCGTATCCTAAAAAAAATTCGAATGCTATTCTTATTAAAGAAGTAGAGAGAATAGACGAAAATATTGAAAAAATGGCCGGTCGGGAGGGGAGTAGTATTTCAACCGGTGGGATGAAAAGTAAAATTATGGCCAGTCGTATGGCTACCTTTTCAGGCATTGGAGTCATCTTGGCTTTAGGGAAAGATTTTTCTATCATTCAAAGAATATTTGCTGGTGAAGAGGTTGGTACTTTTTTTTACCCTCAGACCAAAATTCTTAAAAACCGCAAACGTTGGATTGCTTTTGGGATGATGACCCGAGGACGGGTCGTCATCGACGAAGGAGCCAATTTGGCTCTCATGAGAAATAAAAGCCTATTACCAGCAGGGATCAAGGGGATAGAAGGGGTTTTTGATGCGGGTGATTGTATAGAAGTTGTTAATGAAGAAGGTCGAGCAGTTGCCAAGGGTTTGGTCAACTTTTCCTCAGATGAATTAAAAAAAATTCGTGGTTTACACACGACAGAACTACAGGAAGTTTTTTTAAATCAAGAGATAAATATTGAAGTGATTCATGTTGATAACTTAGTATTATTCAATCGGGAGGAGAAAGATAATGGCTGAAGATTTAAAAATTCAAGCTCAAAAAGCAAAAAAGGCTTCTCAACAGCTGGCTACTGTCTCAACCCAGAAAAAAAATGAGTTTCTTGAGATTTTGGCTCAACGTTTAGAAGGAGAACAGTCTCAGATTGAAAATGAAAACCAAAAAGATGTCAAAATTGCTGTTGAGAACCATATGAAACCCGGGTTCATTGATCGTTTAATTCTCAATAAAAAAAGAATTCAAGGTATGGCAGATGGTTTAAGACAGGTAGCGACTCTCGCCGATCCGGTTGGGGAAGTCATATCTGGGTGGAAGAGACCAAATGGTTTAGTCGTAACTAAAGTGAGGGTGCCCTTAGGAGTCTTGGCGATTGTTTATGAGGCTCGACCTAATGTGACCATCGATAGTATCGGGTTAGGAATTAAATCTGGAAATGCCTTAGTTTTAAGAGGAAGTCATTCCACTCTCAATTCGAACCGATTTTTAACCCTTTTAGCTCGTGAATCTCTCCGTCAATGTTCTCTTCCGGAAGATTCAGTTCAAATCATTGAAAGTACCAGTCATGATGATATTGCTCAGCTACTGGCTATGAGGGAATATATTGATGTCGCTATTCCACGCGGGGGTGCTGGTTTAATTCAAAATGTTGTGATTCATTCTCAAGTGCCAGTTATTGAAACCGGTGTTGGGAATTGTCATGTTTATGTTGATAAGGATGCTGATTTAGAGATGGCAGAAAAGATCGTGGTAAATGCGAAAACCCAACGACCGAGTGTTTGTAATGCAGTGGAAACCCTGTTAATTCACCAGGATATTGCCCGAGTTTTTCTCCCTCAAATCGTTACAACCCTTAAGCAAGCCGGAGTTGAAATTCGAGGCTGTGAGCAAGCTCGCGAAATCAGACCCGATTTAATTTCTGCGACTGAAGATGATTGGAAAACAGAATACCTTGACTTAATTTTAGCGGTTAAGGTAGTAAAAAATCTGAATGAAGCCGTTGAGCATATCAACACTTATGGGACTCGTCATTCTGAATCAATCATTACCGAAAACTATACAAATGCTAAAAATTTTTTGGATAAGATTGACGCAGCAGCGGTTTATGTCAATGCTTCTACCCGTTTTACCGATGGAGAACAGTTTGGATTGGGAGCAGAAATAGGTATTAGTACTCAGAAACTCCATGCTCGGGGACCAATGGGATTGCAAGAATTAACCACGACAAAGTTTATAATCTATGGAACGGGACAGATTCGACAATCATAGGTGAAAAGAAAAGACAAGGATTGAACCCGATACTCAAAGGAGAGATATGTTTCAATGAAAAAAGGTATTATGGGTGGTACTTTTGATCCAATTCACTTAGGACATCTCGTGACTGCTGAAGAAGTAAGAGATTATTTTCAGTTGGACGAGGTGGTCTTTGTTCCCTCTGCTCGACCACCTCATAAAGTTGGGCAGATAATAACCAACCCTGAACATCG
>JAAYUP010000141.1 GCA_012517635.1 Candidatus Atribacter alterifermentans | reverse complement strand
TAATCATTTTGTCTATTGTCATTACTGGAAAAAAATAAACCAACGCTCAATTGAAGAATGCAAAATCGATGAATAACTTCCCTCTTTTAAAAATAGAAAACTTAAAAAAATATTTCCCATTAAAAGCCGGTGTCTTTCGTTCAACCATTGGGTGGGTAAAAGCAGTTGATGATGTCAGTTTTGAAGTATACACTGGGGAAACTTTCGGTATAGTTGGTGAATCGGGTTGTGGGAAGAGTACTTTAGGACTTACCATTCTGCGTTTATATGAACCATCTTCAGGACGGATCATTTTTGACGGGAAAGAAATTCATAATATTCCCCAATCACAGTTCATTCAATATCGAAAAAATCTCCAGATGATTTTTCAGGATCCTTTTAGTTCCTTAAATCCAAGAATAACAGTAGGATCCATAATCGAAGAAGGAATGAACATCCATAAAATTGGGAAGCCTCGGGAACGATCCTCCATGGTTATAGATCTTCTGAAAAAAGTTGGTCTTCAAAGTGATGGTGTCAATCGGTTCCCTCATGAATTTTCGGGAGGACAAAGACAACGGATTGGTATTGCTCGAGCTCTGGCTATGAATCCCAAGCTGATCATTGCTGATGAAGCAGTCTCCGCTCTTGATGTCTCTATTCGTTCTCAAATAATTAATCTCATGATTGACCTGAAAAACGAGTATCAATTAACCTACATATTCATTTCTCACGATCTTTCGGTAATTAAACACGTCTGTGAACGAATTATGGTCATGTATTTAGGAAAAGCGGTTGAAATTGCTCCACGTTCCCGACTCTTTAGAAAACCACTTCATCCTTATACCGTTGCTTTAATTTCTGCCGTTCCCGTTCCTGATCCCGATTATCATATTGAGAGGATAATTTTGCCAGGAGACGTCCCAAGCCCCATTGATCCTCCTTCCGGATGTCGATTTCATCCCCGTTGTCCAGTTGGACAAAAAAGATGTTCTGAAGAAGAACCTCTTCTAATTGATCAAGGGAACGGACATTTGGTAGCCTGTCACTATCCAGGAAGCTTAGCAATAAGTACACCAATGATATTGACGACTAACGGTATTATATGATATTTTTGTCTCGCTATTTGTCTTAAACCAATTCAATCAATCCATTGATTTTTTTTGGTTCTCATTGCATAATTAGATGTTCTATTTATTGAACAGAAATAGAGTGGAGTTCTGAACCCTTGGAAAAAACTGGGAGGCGATACACATCGAGGTAAAATATCGCGTTAATAATCAAATACGAGCTCGGGAAGTCAGGTTGATTTCCTTCGAAGGAGAACAGCTGGGGATAGTACCAATAAAAAAAGCTCTTGAGTTAGCAGAAGAAACTGGTTATGATTTAGTTGAAGTTGCACCAGAAGCGAATCCGCCAGTTTGTAAAATTATCGATTTTGGTAAATTTAAATATGAAAAAGAGAAGAAGGCAAAATCCTCTCGAAAGAAACAAAAAGTATCTGAGCTGAAAGAGCTCAAGATGAGACCAAAAATCGATGAACACGATTATCAAGTCAAGTTAAAAAGTGCTATCCGGTTTCTGGAAGATGGCGATCGAGTCAAGTTCACTATTCGGTTTCGAGGACGAGAGTCTGCCTATGTTGATAAAGGTGTATCATTACTCCAGAAAATAATTGATGATTTGAATGAAATGAGCAAAATTGAACAGGAGATAAAAAACGAGGGTCGGAATCTTACTATGACCTTAGCTCCCAAGAAATGAGGATGATTCGTTATGCCAAAAATGAAAACCCATCGCGGCTTAGCCAAGCGGGTTAAACTTACCGCGAAAGGGAAAATTAAGGTGGCTCACGGGGGAAAGAGCCATCATTTGCACCAAAAAGAACAAGACCGTAAAAGACGGTTACGTAAAACGGTGATTGTTGATAAAACCTTGGAAAAACGGATTAAGAGGCTTTTACCTTATGCTTGATGAAGGATATCAGTGCTTTTCAAATAATCAAGGTTGGCTTAATTTTATAGATAGTAAGAGATTTTGGTTGGAATAAGGGAAAAATGGTTGGAAAGATAGGTGATTTGCGTTGCCAAGAGTTAAAAATAGTGTGGCATCACGACAAAGAAAAAAGAAAATAATGAAATTAGCCAGTGGTTATCGGGGTTCTCGTTCCCGTTCTTATCGGCGAGCAAATGAACAAGTTTTAAAATCTCTCTTTTATGCTTACCGAGATCGAAAAAATAAAAAGAGAGATTTCCGGCGTTTATGGATCATTCGCATTAATGCTGCAGTTCGTGAGCATGGATTAAAATACAATCAGTTCATGTTTGCTCTTAAAAAAGCTGGTATTGAAATTGACCGGAAAAATTTATCTCATATAGCCATAACGGATCCAGTGGCATTTGCTCACCTCGTTGAGGTTGCCAAGGCAGCAACCTAAGTCTTTTAAATAGTAACAACTTGAACAAAAATGCGATACCATATGGAGAGTGGTATCGCATTTTATTTTAACGGTTCTTTGGTTGGTAAGTTTTAAATTGATAGCATTGATGGGAGGAAGAGATATTGATAAATTTAAATAGTATATTTGAAAAATTTCGGAATGATATCGAACAGGCAAAAACCCTCGATGATTTCAATCGTATAAAAGGAAAATATATAGGTCGAAAGGGAAAGCTGAATGAATTGTTTAAAAAAATGACCCAGCTCTCTCCCGAAGAAAAAAAGGAATGGGGAAAAAAAATCAATCAAATAAAAGTTTCGATAGAGAGTCAGCTTCAGGAGAAACTCAATGAACTGACTCAGGCATTGAAACCTTCGAAGGAGGTTGACATTTCTTTACCAGGGAAAAAACCGTGGGTGGGGTCATTTCATCCCATTCAAATAACTCTTCATCAAATCCTGTCAATTTTCCAAAGTTTGGGTTTCCGAATTGAGTCCGGACCGGAAATTGAAAGTGAATATTACAACTTTGAGGCACTGAACTTTCCACCTGATCATCCAGCCCGGGATGCTCAAGATTCCTTTTTTCTTGATAAAGAATATTTATTACGAACTCATACCTCGCCTGCCCAAATTCGAATCATGAAAAAATTACACACTCCTTTTAAAGTGGTTGTCCCAGGGAAATGTTTTCGACGAGATGCCATGGATGCCTCTCATAGCCCAATGTTTCACCAAGTGGAGGGCTTAGTAGTTGCAGAATCAGTTTCTATGGGTGATTTAAAAGGAACCATTGAAGTATTTGCCCGGCGTTTTTTTGGAAACGACCGACAACTACGCTTCCGGCCCAGTTTTTTTCCTTTTACCGAACCGAGTGCTGAAGTTGATATTTCTTGTGGTTTGTGTCAAGGAAAAGGATGTCGTTCTTGTGGCCAATCAGGGTGGTTAGAAATCATGGGAGCCGGGTTGGTACATCCTAAGGTTTTTGAAGCTGCTGGATACAATCCTAATGAAGTACGGGGTTTTGCATTTGGAATGGGAATCGATCGGGCTGCTTTATTGAAATTCGGTATACCCGACATCCGTTGGCTTTTTGAAAATGACATGGCATTCATTGAACAATTCCATGCTATCCAATAGGAGTATTCAAATACCATGAAAGTTGCCTATTCTATTCTTAAACGTTTCCTACCAGACCTGAATGATCCAGTTGAAAAAATTGCTGAGATTCTCACTTCTCAGGGTTTTGTGATCGAAAGCATAATTCCGGCTTCTGAGATTTTTTCTTCTAATCTAACCGTAGCCACCCTTGTCAAACGTAAAACCGGAATCCTTCATGATGTGTGTACTGTCCAAATGAAAGAACGGCAGTACGAAATAAAATGCGAAAAGTGGGGAATACCGGGAATCGGAAAAAAGGTAATAATGAATTTAATTGGCGATTCGACAAGCACACAACCCCTTCGTAATCAACGAATACCAGAAAAAGAAGAATTTTTTATTGAACTTCCTGCTCATATTAAAGCCGAAGAAGGAGAACTCATTTCCCCTCATATTATAGGAGAAGATTGGGTTTTGGATGTTGAAATTACCGCCAATCGTGGAGATTGTATGTCAATTATCGGCTTGGTTCGAGAAATAGCAGCTGGTCTTGATTTAGAGTACCAAATACCTTCTCATCATTTCGATGTTGAAGATATGATCAGTAATTTTCAAGTCCGTATAGACGATCAAGATCTATGTCCTTTATACAGCGGTCGATTAGCTATAAATTTTAAAATTCAACCTTCCCCTTGGTGGATTGTTCACGAGCTCTATCTTTTAGGACAACGTCCTATCAATCAGGTCGTTGATGTTACGAATTTAGTGATGATGGAAACCGGTCAACCACTTCATGCATTTAATGCCTCTGCCATATCCGATCAAAAAATTGTCGTGAGGAGAGCCAAAAAGAATGAATCGTTCATAACCCTCGATGGCATAGAAAGAAAACTAACCAATACTATGTTGGTGATAGCTGATGCGAAACGTTCGGTTGCCATCGCTGGGATTATGGGAGGCTACGAATCAGAAGTTTCTCCTGATACGCATGAGATTTTCTTGGAAGCAGCGATATTTTCAGGAAGCCAAATTCGCAAAACAGCTCGAGAATTGGGATTACGAACTGAAGCATCAGCTCGTTTTGAAAGGGGAGTGGATCCTGGATCGGTATTTTATGCCAGCCAACGTGCCCTGTATCTTCTTAAAGAAATTGATCCTTCGATAAAAATTTTAAAAGATTGGGTGATGAGTGGAGAAGGAGTTGCTTCAGAACCAGAAATTGAATTTGCCTCTTCCTGGGTTGAAGAAATTATGAATTGTCATATTCCCTTGGAAAAAATGCAAAAAGCATTAACCAAATTAGGGTTTATTCTCCTTTCTCAACCCAATAACCCAATGGTCAAAGTCAAGGTTCCTTCCTGGCGACCTGATGTTCAACAACCGATCGACTGCGCCGAGGAAGTTGGTCGTATTTTCGGATATCATCATATCAAATCTCAAATCCCGAGTTTTCCTTACGATCCAGGCAATCCTCGCAAGGAATTTTTATGGGAAAATGTGATTCGTCATTATTTACGATCAAAAGGTTTAAAGGAATGTGTCTCTCTTTCTTTGACAAGTCAAACCAATTGTGATCTTTTGGGAATCCCCGAGACTGATTTGATCCGGGTTCTGAATCCACTTTCTCAGGATCATGTTGTCCTACGTCCCAATTTAATCATAAGTGCTCTCGATATTTTAAAAACGAACATTGCTCGAGGTCGAGAAAACTTTGGTTTTTTTGAGTTTGGCGAAGTATTTTCCCAAGCGAAGGATCCAGTTGATAATCCGTATTGCGAAGAATGGCAATTAGTTATCGTTTTGAGTGGTTATTCCTATCCTTCTTATTGGCAACATCTTTCCCAAGTGGACATTTTCTCCTTGAAAGGTTTAGCAGAAAGTCTTATTGAGTTAACCGGTTATCCAATTCAAAAGGTTCAGTGGCAATCTATAGGCGAAAATCCCTATTTTGATCCAAATCTTTCTTTTTGTGGTATCCTTGATACTGGTGCTCTAGTTCTCCGAGGAGGATTGATACAGAAATCAATCTGTGATGCTTTTAGTTTCTGGGGAGAACATTATTGTTTAGAAGTGGCGTGGCAAAAACTCCTTGATCAAATCAAAATGAACGATTTTCAACTCCAGGAAACCAACCGATTTCCTTCAATTCGTCGAGATATTTCTATTGTTGTCAACCATGATCAAACTTGGAAAAATATTGAGGGTTTGGTCTTAAAAGTTGCTTCTTCACATCATATACCTATGGAGAGGGTCGAAATTTTTGACTCTTACCAGGGAGAACATCTTCCACCCGGGAAGAAAACCTTTTCTTATTCCATTGTTTTCCGTTCCTTGCAAAAAACTCTCACTGATAACGAAGTGGATGAATGGGTAAAAATCATTAAAGAAGCCATAAAAAAAGAACCGGAAATCCTTCTTCGGGAGGAACTCACAGGAGGATTCTAATTGACTGGTATAGCCTAACCTGCATTTTCATTCTCATTCTCAATGTTATTCGAAGCTCAATCCGGGGGTTCAGTAAAGAGATTCTGGCTTTGACAGGAGTGGTTATTGGGCTTCTTAGTGCCTTACGCTTCCATCAGGACCTCGGTCAGTTTTTGACAAACCTCTTTCATTGGAATTCAGGCTGGATGAATGTGATAAGTTTCTTTATAATCTTCATTCCAGTCGTTCTCTTATTTTCCTGGGTTGGTATGTTTTTTCGAAAAGTATTCAAAGGTCTGGATATCATTTGGTTTGATGCTATTCTGGGTTTTATAATTGGTATCTTGAAGGGTTTTCTCTGGATCTCCATCATCACACTTTTTATACTCAATGTTTCTTTTCTCGAATTTCTCAACAACGGTATTTACCAATCCCGTTTTTATCAACATTTTACACAACCAATCATTATTTTTATTGATTCAATGGTTCAAAAAATTCCCGAGTTTTCCTTTCTTGATACTTATTTAGAAAAGGGTCTAAACCAAAGCGATGATGAACTTATCCAAAGATATACTGAAGAATTTTGATTTTGATAAAATACTGTACCAATTAAGTTCTGCTTGTGTTTGTGATGTCTCTCGTGAAAAAATGATGGAATTGCAACCCTATACGAATCCTGAGGCAATCAATCAAAGGTTACAAACCATCCAGCAGCTTCTTGATTTTATCACTTTTGACGGCAGTTTAGATTTCTCTGGTTTAACCGATCTACGCGAAATTTTCCAAAAAATTGCTATTCCAGGATCGGTTCTCAGTGTAAATCAAGTCATTCAAATTTTTCATTTTTTACTCCTTTGTGAAAAAATCAAAAGCCTACAACATGAAGCCAAAATAAAAGAGAAGTATCCGCTTCTCAAAGTTTTTTTTGATGTCATTGAAAGGTATTCACCTCTTATTAAGGAAATAAAATTGATCTGCTCACCCGATGGGTTTATTCAAGACACAGCGAGTCCTCGACTTCGTGAAATTCGAAAACGATTAAACCGACTTCAAGAAGAAGTTCGAATTACCATTGAAAGTTGCCTCCGAAATCGGGATATAGCTCCTTACCTTCAAGATACAACCTATACCATTCGAAGAGGGAGATATGTCATTCCCATCAAATCAGAATTTCGAGGACGTATCGATGGGATTGTTGCTGATTACTCATCATCCGGTTCGTCAGTTTTCATCGAACCAAAGCCGGTTCTCTATTTGAATAATGAATTAGAAGTTTTAACTATTCAAGAAAAAGATGAAATTGAAGCAATCCTCCAAAAATTGACTCACGATATGCGACCTTATCTCGCTCAGTTTCGAGCTTCCTTCCAAGCCTTGGTTGAACTGGATATTCTTCATGCTCAATCACAACTGGCTCGAAGGTGGCAGGCGAGTATTCCCCTCGTTGGTGAAAAAGATCTCCTCATCAAGGATGGTCGACATCCTCTTTTAGGAGAAAAAGCAGTTCCTTTTTCGCTTCATTTAAGTTCAGATAAAAAAATCATGGTTATTAGCGGACCGAATGCTGGTGGAAAAACCGTTTTGATAAAAAGCGTAGCTTTAATCGTTTATCTCGCTCACTGTGGGATTCCTGTACCAGTAAATCCTGGATCTTCATTCCCTTTTTATCGTCATCTTTTTGTCGATATCGGAGATCACCAAGATATCGAGCAAAACCTCAGTACCTTTACCTATCGACTTACAGCCTTTCAGAAATCGCTCTCTCAGTTATCGTCTTCAAGTTTATATTTAATTGATGAAATTGGAACTGGAACCGACCCCAATGAAGGATCGGCCTTGGCTATTGGAATGATAGATTATCTTCATCAACATGATGCAACCTGCATTGCAACCACTCACTATCCCTTGATCAAAAGTTATGTCTCTCAACAACCAGGTATGATCTCGGCATCAATGGAATTTAATCCAGTTCTTTTTCAACCAACCTATCGACTCTTAATAGATGAAATTGGTGAGAGTTATGGAATTAAAATTGCTGAAAAAATTGGTCTCCCTCAAGTGATAATAAAAACCGCTCTTCAACACCTTCAAAAAGAGTGGATTGATCTCAATGAATTAATCATCTCCAATCGGAAAAAAAATCTGGAATTAAACAGTCAATTCAATACATTGCAGGAAAAAGTAAAAGATATTACTTATCGGCAGAAGGAAATCATTCAGCTTCAGGAAGAATTGGAATCACAAAAAAAACTCATTATAAAAGATTTCCAGGAAAATTTAACCCTATACTTAAAAAAAATTCGGGATGATGTAGCACAACTCATTGGCCAATTAAGAAAAGAGAAAACCCTTGATGAGAGCATTTACCAGGAACTCAAAGAACGAACTAACCCTAAACTCTATTTAAAACAAGAACTGTCTTCGCCTGTTTCTGATGAAGTGAGGAAAGATTCTCCACAACTGGCTTTTCATGCTGGTGAGAAAGTTATGGTCGACATTCTTCAACAAGAAGCAGAAGTTGTAGCCATTGATGATTTAAAAAATGAAGCTATGGTTGTGGTAAATGGCCGTAAATGTATACTCTCCATTCATCATCTTCGAAAAAAATCTGAAGAGGAAAAACATTCGTCCTCTCTCCAGCGGAGCTATTCATTTCAACCCTCTTTCCATCAAGTAAGAAATCAAATTGAAATTCGGATGATGAAAGCTGAAGATGCCCGAGAAAAATTGGAAAAGTATTTTGATCAAGTCCTCTTAGCTGGATTTAAAACAATTTACATCATTCATGGAAAAGGAGAAGGAATTTTAAGAAAAGTGACTCATGAATTTCTTCAGAATAATCCAGTAGTAGAAAGCTTTCGCAATGGCTTGCCCGAAGAAGGAGGCTTGGGGGTAACGGTTGTAACTCTTAGAGATTAACTGAAAAACTTTCATTCAGTACATTGATTACAGACTTGTGTCGGTGCAGTCCCAACTTTAAAAGGTAAAACAATTGTTTTTTTACAGGATGAGGATGGAAGTAATCCCGACTTTAAACAAACAGATCTTTCAACTACCGATTCCGGTCGGACAAAATCGTGTACAGGAATGTTTTCATGAGCAGCTTTCATAACTTTTGCAAAAATTGGAGCTGCAATTATTCCACCAGTTTTTGCTTCTCCTAATGGTTTACGGTCGTCATTGCCCAGAAAAACCCCACATACCATATCCGGAGTAAATCCAATAAATAAAGCATCGATAAAATCTTCGGTTGAACCAGTTTTACCGCCCGCGGGACGACCAATTTTCGCTCGTTTTGCTGTTCCTCGTTCAATAACTCCTTGGAGTAAGCGAGCCATGATATAAGCAGTATCAGCTGGTATAGCCTGACGCACGGTTTTATTATTCGAATAGATTGTGTTTCCTTCCCAATCAACAATTTTAGTAATGGCGTATGGTTCAGGAATACGTCCCTCATTAGCAAAAGCACAATAAGCATTGACTAATTCCATTAAAGTGACCTCTGAGGTTCCTAAAGCAAGAGAGAGGTTTTTTTGGAGTGGTGATTTCACTTGCATCCTTTTGGCATAATTGATCACTTGGTCAGTTCCTAATTGTTGTAATAGCTTGATGGCAACGATATTGATTGACTGTTCTAAGGCTTCATGAATTTGAATTGGTCCACGAAAAGTTTTGTCATAGTTTCTCGGTTTCCAACCATCGGGGAAATGGAGTGGTTCATCAACATACCAATCGACTGCAGTGATTCCGTTTTCAATAGCAGTTGTATAAATAAAGGGTTTAAAAGTCGAACCTGGCTGTCGATAAGCTTGAGTCGCACGATTAAATTTACTTTCTTGATAATCTTTTCCTCCTACCATAGCTAAGATTTCTCCACTTTTGGGATCCAAACAGAGTATAGCGCCTTGATAACCACTTTCCTGTAATGCTTCAGTAGCAACTTTTTGGATATCCAAATTAAGAGTGGTATACACTTTTAATCCACCGTTAAAAACCATTTCTCCATCGTATTTGGCTAATAGCTCCTTTAAAATGTGGTCAATAAAATAGGGCGCACCAGAAGGAACATTTTTAAGTCCAGAGAGAACAATGGGCGTCTCTATCGCTCTTTCCATTTCGGATTGATCAATATACCCCCTTTCAGCCATGAGACGTAAAACCCGCCTTTGCTGTACCTGAGCAGCCCGAAGATTTACATATGGGGAAAAATTTCCTGGTGAACGCTGTATCCCAACCAACATAGCGATTTCTGCTAAATTCAATTGAGAAAGATCTTTCCCAAAGTAAACTAAAGCTGCTGTTTTCACACCATAGACTCCATGCCAAAAATAAATCTGGTTAAGATGTGCTTCTAAAATTTGGTCTTTGGTATATTTTCTTTCGATAAATAAAGCGAGAACCTGTTCCTTAATTTTTCGATTAAAAATTCTTTCATGGGAAAGAAAGCGGTTCCTGGCTAACTGCTGAGTAATAGTACTGGCTCC
This sequence comes from Candidatus Atribacter alterifermentans, assembly GCA_012517635.1. Lineage (GTDB taxonomy): Bacteria > Atribacterota > Atribacteria > Atribacterales > Atribacteraceae > Atribacter > Atribacter alterifermentans. Next base: position 2,502 of record JAAYUP010000141.1, on the reverse strand, counting down.
TTCAACAATTCGGCGGTTCAAAATATTTTGAAGAGTGGCTCTTAAAATACCACTGATATCGATCCCCGGATGTTGATAAAAGTTTTGATCCTCACTGGCTATAAAAGCTTTTTGGAGGAGTTCAGGGACATCAGCAAGAGCAACAAATTCACGGTTTTCGGTATAGAGTTCGTGGATGAGGCGATTTTGGTTATCATAAACCCGAGTAGTGAAGGATGGTCGAAAATTATCGATCTGACTGGAAATAACCCGAATATCTTCTAAATAAAAAAATTGGACAAATATGAAGAAAATAATACCAGTTAAAATACCAAAAAGAAATGCTGAAAAAAATGGAAAACGGAAAAATTTCAATCGAGAACGTCGTTGTTTTTTCATTTTTAAAGGGGACCTTGTAAATCACTATTCATCTCATTTTATGTTTTGATGATCAAGAGTTTTCATTTTACTTCGTTCTGATATAATTTCACTAAAATTTTATTATATCATTCAATTCCCTTTTTTTGCATTTTATCTAAAAAATTCAACTATTTGGATAGGTGAAACCAATGAAGAAACTTCCTCGCATGGCATTAATCGCTGCTCTTTATGTTGTTTTTACCATTCTCCCACCATTTTATTCTTTTGCCTATGGGCCGATACAAATCAGAATTTCGGAGGCTTTTACTGTCCTGCCTTTTCTTTTCCCTGAAGCAATTTTCGGATTAACGATTGGATGTTTTTTAGCAAATCTTTTTGGACATGTTGGTATCTGGGATATTATCTTTGGTTCTCTCATTACTTTTTTAGCTGCCTTGGTCACTGCAAAAATGAAAAAAGATTACTTAGCACCGCTCCCTCCGGTCTTGTTTAATGCTTTTGGTGTTTCATTGTATCTCAGCAAACTTTTTCAAGTTCCCTATTTTTATTCAGTTTTTTATATTATGATAGGTGAATGTATTGCTTGTTACGGAATCGGATACCCGATCTTAAAAATCCTGCTGAAACGAAGAAGAGTAAGGAGATGATCAGATTGAGTTTTGAAAAAAGGGCTTTTGAAGAACTCGAAATTCTCTGTCGAGGGACTGAAGACGTTATCAGTCGTGAAGACCTCCAAAAAAAATTATATCGCTATTATCAAACGGGACAGCCATTAATTGTAAAAGAAGGGTTTGACCCCAGTGCTCCTGATATCCACCTTGGACATACCGTTACCCTTAGAAAATTGAGACAGTTTCAGGACCTCGGTCACCAAGTGGTTTTTCTCGTTGGAGATTTTACTGGTCGTATCGGTGATCCAACCGGTAAAAAAGAAACCCGTAAACAATTAACTGAAGAAGAAGTATTAGCCAATGCAAAAACGTATTCCGAGCAAGCTTTTAAAATCCTTGATCGAGAGAAAACCAGAATTGAGTTTAATAGTAAATGGCTTAAAAATCTTTCTTTTATTGATATCATTGAAATTACTGCTCACTTTACTGTAGCTCGCATTTTGGAAAGGGAAGACTTTCATCAACGCTTATCAAGTGGAAAACCGGTAGGCTTACATGAATTTCTTTATCCTATCATGCAAGCCTACGATTCGGTTGCACTGCGTGCCGACGTAGAACTTGGAGGATCTGACCAACGTTTTAACCTTCTCATGGGCCGTGATTTACAACGGGAGTTTGATCAAGAACCTCAAGTCGTCATGATGATGCCATTATTAGAGGGAACTGATGGAATAGAGAAAATGAGCAAAAGCCTCGGCAACTATATTGCAGTCAATGATTCTCCCTTTGATATGTTTGGAAAAATTATGTCAATTCCTGATTCTTTAATAAAAAAGTATTTTATACTCCTCACCGATATTCCTATGGATACTATTCTAAAATGGGAAAAAGACTTTCATAATAATCTGCTTCATCCTCGAGACTGGAAAATAATTTTAGCCAAAGAAATTGTCTCAATTTATCATGGGACAGCTTACGCTAACCAAGCATTAGAAGACTTCGAACGAGCTTTTACCAAAAGAGAAAGTCCTGAAGATGCCCAAATACTGACTCTTACTCATGCTGACCTTAAAGATGATAAAATTTGGATTATTTCCTTGCTGCTAAAAACCGGAGTATCACAATCAAAAAGTGAACTTCGAAGGTTAGTTGAGCAGGGAGGGGTTTATCTTGACAATGTCAGGATATCGGATCCAAATTCTGATATAAAAATAAAAAATGACCATTTTCTCCGTGTAGGGAAAAAGCTCTTTTTCAAAATCAGTAAAAAATCTGTATGAAATTCGGCAAGCAGTGGATAGTTGTCCAGAGTGCCTCATAGGAAGCCTTCATGCCACTTTCGCAGCACCAGATGAGGATGAAAATAGTCCCCCTCACCCTAACCCTCTCTGTACGAACGGGGACATAGGTTACACTTTAGTCTAAGGACATGGGTAACACTTTTTAATCATCTTGAATTTCCATTGATTCAAAAGTGAGAGTCTTTTTATCAATTGTACCAATATCATAGCAAGAGAAACTGACTAACCAG
>JAAYUP010000140.1 GCA_012517635.1 Candidatus Atribacter alterifermentans | reverse complement strand
TTGCTGTGGGTTTTTTTGACTCACCCCGAGTAGATGTTTATTCGATTCCTGATCTCTCTTATCTTTTTTCACCCGATTGTAGTCAGATAAATAACGGGAATCTTCCCTTAGTTGCTTGGTCGCGTGATGGAGAATCACTCTATCTCTATGCAGGAGGACGCTTTCACTTACAAGATCGTGTAAGCTTGGTACGATGGTCAAATGCCGGTCGTGGTTCAGCGGTTGCCATTCCGATAACCGATAATACCCTTATGGCACTGATCTCGATCGATTTTAGCGGATTGATTTATGCTTCCAATGATCCTGCTTGGGGAAAACTTGATTCCTCGGGCAAGCAAGAATTCCACCATCAATCGCTCCTTCTTGACTTTCGTGCCGCAGTTGAGCATTTTTCTCTCAGTTCGGATGGAAAAGTGGTCGAATTTTTACCATACCAAGCCCCCAAGCCCTTTCGCTTCTCAATATCGGAACGACGCTTTCTCAATGTCGAACAGTCTATGAACGATTCCCATTCTCCCTTCACCCAGTCACCTGGTCTCCTCGTTACCGGTTGGTGGAACGAATATTCACCTCGTATTAATGGAAAATCGGTTGTCCTCAAACCCAATGAACGATGTCGAAGTTTGGCTATTTCACCTGATGGTCAATGGATAGTCTTGGGAACTGAATGGTATCTCCGCTGTTTGGATCGAAATGGACAAGAAATATGGCATTTTCGTACTCCTGGAACCTGTTGGGGTGTCAACATATCGCATGATGGATTAAAGGCGATTGCCGCTTACGGGGATGGCACTCTCCACTGGTATCGTTTAAAAGATGGGCGTGAACTATTTGGTGCTTTTTTGCTCCCCGATCAAAATCAGTGGACGATTTGGACTCCCCAAGGATATTTCGATGCCAGTGAAGGAGCGGATGAGCTTATTGGATGGCATCTCAACCAGGGAAAGGATCGTGCAGCTGAATTTTATCCGGCTTCCCGTTTTTTTGAGGAATTCTATCGCCCTTATCTTATTCAGCAAATTATAGAAAAAACTATGACTGATCAAGAAATCATTGAGGAAGAACAAATCCATCCTCGGGTACAAATAGAATCCTTCAAAAAACCTCCCCTGGTTAAAATTGTATCTCCTCAAAACGAACAAACTTTTGATGGAGATATAGCCGCTGTTACCTTTGAAATAACCAACCAAGGTGGTGGAATCGAAGAAATTTTAATCTATCTGAACGGAAAACTTTTCAACCGGATAACCGAAAACCTGAACCAGGAAAAAATAACTCAAACACTCAATTTAAAACTCATACCAGACGACAACCAGATAAAAATTAAAGCCTTAAACCAAGAACACACGGAATCCAATCCGACTGAAATCCAGGTTCACTGTAAAAAAGAAAAGCTCCTTCCTAAATTATATATCCTGGCAGTTGGGGTGAGTGATTATGAAGACCCTCAAGTCAAAGACCTGTATGCTCCTCAGTATGATGCCACTATGTTTGTTGAGACTATGTTCGCTCAAAAAGGATTGCTTTATCAGG
>JAAYUP010000139.1 GCA_012517635.1 Candidatus Atribacter alterifermentans | reverse complement strand
TCCATGGAAGTTTCCCTTGGGTTGGCGAGCCAGGAGCCATGTCTCTCTTTTATCCGAACCTTTACTTAGACTTGGTTTGGCTGCCGGTTATGTCACCATCCTATGCTGTTCTCGCTTTGTCGGAATGGTTAGAAACTGCCGGTGGGGCTCGAATCATGATGGGAGGAGATTCCTGGAATGCCGAAGGTGCGGTTGGATCAATTCTTTATAATCTTAAAACCATCGCCTATGTTTTGACAGAAAAAGTTGAAAAGAAATATCTAAGCCGGTCATCAGCCGAACAAATCGGGAAAATGATTCTTTACGATAATCCCAAAGAGTTTTTGAACAGATAAGAAGGAGGAATATTTTTTTCCTTTCATCCTCAACTGGTGCCACGAAAATGGCATGACCGTCTATCCTGTAAATACCGTGAAGTGTGAACCGTGAACCGCTACTCCCGTTATCACCTTCTTAAATTTTTCCTCTCCCCTGGTGGGAGAGGTATAGGTAAGGGGGAAGGCATTTTCATCTTCATCTGGTGCTGCGAAAGCAGCATGAAGGTCTACTCTGGAAATACCAGAATAAATGAAAAGTGATGAAACAAAAAAAGAGAAAGACATACCCTTCTTGAATTTCCCCTCAATGGGGGAATAAGTTGAACAATTCTCCTCCTTGGATGGGAGCTGCTATAAAGCAGGAAAGTCCTTTATGTTTTTCTTGATTACTGAGAGAAAATTTTAAAAAAAGAAATTATCCATTTTCCAGAAAAGAAAACTATCTAAAAAAAGAAAAACCTGGAACTTTGCTTTCAAGGTTGCTAAGTCTGTAAATAAAAGAAAGTTTCTCGAGCTATCATTAATTCCTCATTAGTTGGAATGACCCAAATTTCGACTTGAGAAGTATTATCATGAATTGATTGAGGAAGTGAAATATTGGATTGATTTTTTTTCTCATTGATGAGAATCCCCAGTCGATCAAAATTATGGCAAATTTTTCCCCGTATAAAAGAATCATTTTCACCGATCCCTCCAGTAAAAACCAACGAGTCAAGCCCATTCATTAAAGCAAAAAATGAGCCAATATACTTTTTAACCTGGTATACAAAAACATTGATTGCCAGCAAAGCCCGCCCATTTCCTTCATTGGCAGCTTTTTCTAGTTCCCAAATTTCAGTGCTTTGTCCAGAAATACCGAGAAAACCTGATTTTTTAACCAATAACTCATTAATCGCTGAATAACTCATTTTCTCTTTCTCTTGAAGGTAGGTTATAACCTGGGGATCAAAATCTCCCGGTCGGGAGGACATGATAATTCCGCTTTGGGGTGTAAAGCCACTAGAAATATCGAATGATTTTCCATCTTGAATAGCACAGAGACTGCTCCCACTGCCCAAATGGCAGGAAATAACCCGCTTATTCGCGGTAGTCAATTGAGATATTTTTTCAGAAATATAACGGTGAGAATTCCCATGGAATCCAAATTTAAAAATTCCGTATTTTTTGCATAGGTCGAAAGGGAGCCCATAGGTGGAGTGTGCTCGGGGGATACTTTGGTGGAAAGTAGTTTCAAAAACGCCAACTAAAGGAATGTGGGGAAGAATCTTTTTGAAAATGTCGATAGCGAGCAATGTTGGTGAATTGTGAACTGGTGTAACGCTTTCGAATTCTTGAAGAGCATTGATGACGTTCAAATCAATCAGAGAAGTAGAATTAACTCGATTTCCTCCATTAATACACTTAATACCTATCGCCTTTAGTTCTTTCAGATCGTTGAGAGGTCCATATTTAACAATATTGTGAATTATGGTTTTTAAACCTTGTTCGTGAGTGCACTGAGGTAGGGTTAATCGAGACGTTTTCCCTTCAACTTGCTGTTCCCAAAATGAATCATCACGATACAATCGCTTTACTGCTCCTCGGCTAAGAGAAATTTCTTGTTCTTTCTCAATTTCAAAGAGTTCGTATTTAATTGAAGATCCACCACTGTTTAAGGCCATAATTTTCATGGTTCGATATCATCCTTTCCAATAAAAAGTTGAGATTTGCTTTGAGTTCTTTCAAGAATTGAACAAAAAGAGCATCTTTCTTGAGTAGTAGGCATACCACACCAAGAACAATTTTTTAGAATAACATTTGACTGCTTTTCTGGAAAAAGGTCATGCTTTTTTTCTAAATAATGAAATAAAAAGTAATGTTTTGTTCCAGGCGATTGGTCTTCGATCACTTTTAGAGCCTTTTTAAAATCGAGGCTGGAAGCTTTTTGAGAGAGGGGGCAGATGCTATCGCAGAAAGGGATTTTCATCTGTTGAACATAACAGAGAATTTCCTCATCGGTAAGGGTATAAAAGGGTTTAACTTTTTTTACTAAACCAGGATAGTCGCTGGGCAAGCAAGGACTTTGATGTCGTAGATATCCTTCTCTCCATCGGAGTATATTCCCCAAAAGAGTCGCTGCTTCGTCATCAAGGTTATGACCGGTAGCTAAAACTGAAAAGTGATGATGATAGGCATAATGGTTCAGTAAAAATCTTTTGGTGAGGCCGCAAACTGAGCAAGCAGGGCGATGAACTTTCTTTTGTAATTCAGGTAAAGTATAACCCAAAAGTTCTTTGAGATAAATCACAACGAGTGGCAGAGTCTTGTCTTTAGCAAATTGTTGAACGACTTGACGGGATTGATCGGAAAAGTTGGGGATTCCAAGGTCCAAGTGGATGGTAGTTATTTGGTTATCAAGCTCACTTAATACCGACCATAAAGCCATGCTATCTTTCCCGCCGGAAACTGCTAATAACACCGGTTCTTTTTTAGAAAACATATGATACTTTTTTATAGCTTGGATAGTTTGTTTTTGAATGAATTTTATAAAGCATCTTTGGCAAAATGCAACGTGGTGACGTTTGATACGAAGGATAGCTTCATCTTTACATGCAGTACATTTCAAACCTTTCACCTCGGTTAATCGTTTTTGGTTCTTTTGCATTAAAACATATTCAAGTTAAATTTTCTATCCTGTAAACTACAACAGGATAGC
>JAAYUP010000138.1 GCA_012517635.1 Candidatus Atribacter alterifermentans | reverse complement strand
TTTTTTGAGAAATGGTGTATGATTCTTATGAGCCATCGGATATTCCTCCTCGATGAAGTTTTTGTTTCGTACAACCTTCATTTTGGAGTCTCCGGTGGCTTTTTTCAAGGTGCGAAATTGCGAACTTTAGTATACGCTATCGGGGGATTCAATGTTGAAGAAATTAACTTTAGTAATGATTGTTCATGGTATTATGTGTTAATTTTCAATCAATCTACTGGCAGATGAACATCAGGAAGTATTTGATAAACTCCATGCTAAATTTTCTTGAGAATATGGGGTTTTCGGACTGGAAGAAGGTTGATTGGCCGGCTCTTTATAACCAATTCAAACCCCGAGTGAAGCAAGCTCAGAAAACAAATGGTTTTATAGTGTATTATCTCACTTTAAGAGAATTGATCTTGGGGTTAGAGAATCCCCAGAACCTTCCAGAATCGATGGTTGAGAAGAAAACGCTGGATGGGGACATTGGTTATTTAAAAATTTGGGGTTTATTCAATGCTGATTGAATGGATACAGGTGAAATTCCATCAACATTGGGTTTATTTAAGACAGCAATTGAGGAATTTAATCAAAAGAAGGTTAAAGGCTTGATAATAGATATCCAAAATAATGTAGGTGGTTTAGATTCGATGGCAGCCGATATGTTAGCCTCATTTTATTCCGAAAAAACTTTTTATGAATACCAAAGTTACTACAATATTCTCTCTGGTTCCTGGGAAATACGTCCTGATGAAACACGGGAAGCAAACCCATCTGATCCTGGTTTATATATCGAACCTGACAAACCTTTCTTCGGGGCTGGGGTCCCAAAGTGGCAATTATTAATACAAAATGTATGAGTTCAAGAGAAGGCTTGGCGATGGGGATTAGGAATTTACCCAATGGTGAAACGCTGGGGTTTTATGGAACTAATAGTTCCTTTGGTTTGATGGGGAGTGGGGCACAAATGCCCGGAGGAATTGAAATTCGTTAGCTGTATGGGCAATCTCTCGATAATAACCGGCAAGTTCAGTTTGACAGCCGAGATGGAATTGGTGGAGTTGCTCCTTCGGTTCGTATCCCGATGACTCTGGAAAATGCTTTACATATAGCTCAAGGTGAAGACGTAGAGTGAGAGCAGGCCATAGAATTTTTAAGAATTTATGATTATCAACAACTCAATCCATTATTTTGAAGAGTCAACGGATTAAAGACACACCACCTAATGGGGTATATTTATTAGATGATATTTCAGGATAAAAAATAAAGTTGGCATAAAGTTATCAGAATAAAAATTTGGGAGGTAATGATCGATATCCTAATACACTTGCAGCTTGGTTGACTGGTTGCATCCCGTCAAGAATGAGTTGCTTGGAGGTGCCGCAAGCTAAAAGTTTGCCGTGAATATCCTTAATTGTTGCCTCAGCCAAACAAATACTGCGTCCAACTTTGATTTGTTTTCCTTCCACAATTAACCTTCCTTCTTTAGAGGCAGCTAAATTGTCTACTTTCAGGTCGATGGTAATCCAACCAACATTTTCTTTTAAGTCACAGTAAACCGCCCAAAAAGTAGCAGTATCTATTAGGGAAGCATATACTCCACCATGTGTTCCTCCAAAAGGATTGAGATGCTTCTCTTCTAGATCAACTTCAGCTTTACAATAGCCTGATCGCAATTCACAGACTTTTATAGATAAGAGTTTTAAGTAAGAACTCTGATTGATTATGTCTAGAAGAACTTTTATATGTTCCGGGTTTATCGTTTTCATATCTCATTTGACT
>JAAYUP010000137.1 GCA_012517635.1 Candidatus Atribacter alterifermentans | reverse complement strand
TCGGGCAATGTCCTATTCTAAGGTAGAGGCTGATCTGCGAGATGCCCTTCCCCGAATCCAAATCCCTACCCTGTTATTGTATGGTGAGCTAGACCAGCGATCACCGCTTCAGGTTGCCAATGACCTCCTGAAGTTGATTCCCCATGCCAAGCTTGCCATAATCCCACAAGCTGGTCACCTTGCCAATGTAGAAGCTCCGAAGGAATTCAACTGCCATGTCCGTCGTTTTTTAAGGTCAGTCTCAGATTGTAGATAATTCATTAAAACTGAATAAAAAAACGAATATCAACCACTTTTGTAGTTTTTTGATGCCTGTCACTTAAGTTCTTTAGTGCATTCAAATTAATCCTTCGAAAACACTCTAATCAATTCTGAAACCACTGATTGATATTTTAAATGAATCATTGTTCTGTCAAAATCCCAAAATTTGTTCAGCATCATTTCTTGCTCTTGGTTGGTTAAATACTTCATGGAAGCTGGGAAAAAGACATCATCTTCTTTTTTAATATGGACCGGGTAAAAATTGACCAGCGTTTTTAGTTTTTCTAACATCACTTTTTGAGTTGCCATATCACCATTGAGATACTCTTTTTTTGAATCGACGAGTTCGCCGACAATTCTTCTTCCAAATACATGTTCTTCAATGAGTTCCTTCATTAATCTATCATCTTGATCTGTCATTCTTTTCTCTGAAAGATCTTTAAAGAGAATATCTTCCTCTTTTCCATGATGAGTTTTATCAGCGTAGGTTTGAATAAAATCGACAATAACGTCGACTGTCCTTATATCAATACTATGGGTTGATTCGGCTTGATTTATAATTTTGTTTATAATATTTATCATTTTCTCAATCAAACGATGTTCAATCATTAATGGAGCCCTAAACTGCATTGTTGCCCCTCCTTTCATCATAATTTTCTTCACCATTCATAGTTATGAATAACCAAGAAATAATTGTATATACCCTTTCACTCAATCAACAATACTAGGGATATAATAGTAATATAACAAAGGGACGAAATTATTGACACACGGTTTCCCTATGCTTGATTAGCTTTAAAACAGTATACTCTTTTTTTAGGTTAAATTATCGCTTTTAATCAATTTAAATCTTGATGAACAAGCCGTTCCTTTACCCGCGAAGATCTCATCTTTTTTTTCTAAGCCACAGCCTTTTTTATAAATTCAAGAATCAAGACTTAACTCAGACGTTTGAATATTCTCGGGATGGCACCACTTGATCATAGTTCAGGGAAAAAAGAAGGCTTTACAGTTGCCAAATCGGGGAATACTCGGGCTAAAGCAGCGATGATGGTTGCAGTGGCTCACCATTCCTGGCAAGTTGAATCAAAACGATACGATGAGAAAAAAGAGTCGAAAGGAAAAAGCATAATCAAGTTATTCGATCATTAGGGAGGTATCTGGTGAGAGTGATTTGGTCATTCATAAAAGAAAAGCACTCCTATGAAATCCGAGGAAAAAACGAGAGCAATATTTTAAAAATGGCTTGAAATTTGGAGTGGGATGTTCCGGTTGTGATTCTTGAATT
>JAAYUP010000136.1 GCA_012517635.1 Candidatus Atribacter alterifermentans | reverse complement strand
TATGCTCAAAGAAATTCATGAGCAGCCCCAAGCCTTAGAAGAGACTATCTTAGGACGAGTTGACGGAATTACCGGACAAGTACGGTTTGACGAGCTTGAAAACTTTTCTCTTGAAACAGTGGAACGGGTGATTATCACCGCTTGTGGGACCGCCTGCCATGCGGGGATGATTGGTAAATATCTCATGGAACACCTGGCAAAAGTCCCAGTAGAAGTTGAATATGCTTCGGAATTTCGGTATCGTCAACCTCTTTTGAATGAAAAAACCTTAGTCCTTTGTATCTCTCAGTCGGGAGAAACCGCCGACACCTTGGCAGCTGCACGACTGGCTAAAGAGAAACATGCTCGAGTGCTTTCGATTTGCAACAGCATGGGAACCTCCCTCACTCGGATTGCCGATCGAACTCTTTATACTCGAGCTGGAATTGAAATCGGTGTTGCTTCTACCAAAGCCTTTTCCTGCCAATTGGCAGTCCTATTCCTCCTCTCCCTCTATATGGCACAACAACGAAAAACCGAAGAATATGAGTCTATTCTTTCCCACGTCCAATCTCTCCTTGTTCTCCCTCGCCAGATGAATGAACTCCTGAAAATTTCTGATCAAATTCACGAGCTTGCTCGCCAGTATTATCTTTACCATGATTTCCTTTATTTGGGTCGGGGAGTATGTTACCCTTTGGCATTGGAAGGAGCTTTAAAGCTCAAAGAAATTTCTTATCTCCATGCCGAAGGGTTAAGTGCCGGCGAAATGAAGCACGGACCAATTGCTCTCATCGAACCGGATGTGATCAGTGTGGTCCTTTTAGGAAGAGGGATAACTGGAGTAAAAACTCTTGCAAATATTGAAGAAATCAAAGCTCGCAAAGGGAAAGTTATAGCTATTTCCCACCCTGAAAATCTTGACGCGATTCCTCCGGTTGAAAAGCTACTGGTAATTCCTGAAACCAGTGAATTTCTTGCTCCATTATTACTCATCATCCCCCTTCAACTTTTTGCTTATTATGTAGCTCTGGAAAAGGGATCAGATGTCGATCAACCCAGAAACTTAGCCAAAAGTGTCACTGTGGAATAAAAAGATGATTCAATCTGGGGTAAGGGAGGGGAAATTCATCTGAAAATATTTTTTCAAAAGAATATTTTTCTTTAAAAATGGTTATATTATTACAAAAGGGGGTAATGAAAATGGAAAAATTTTTAGCAAGGAATTTCGATAACCCAGACGAAACCAAAACCCTACCTAAAGCAAAAATTGATATAGTTAAATCAGATGGATATACCTTTTCCAAGCAAACTTATCAACCAGGATGGCGATGGTCACAACATGTAAAACCAATAGCGAAAACCGATTGGTGTGAGATGACCCATATTGGAGTGATGCTTTCTGGAAATTTGCACGTTTTATTATCCAATGGCACCGAGAAAGACATTAAACCTGGTGATGTAGTTATTATTCCTTCCGGTCATGATGGCTGGGTGGTTGGTGATGAACCGGCAGTGTTTATCAGTATTGAGCAGAATAAATGAAAAATGAGTTTTACATTATATCCAGATCACATTCTGAAGAAGTTCGTTCTATAAACTAAATCGGCAGAATGTGATCCTCCCACTTCCAGCTCCTCAATATGAGTTATAAACCTTTATATTATCAATTCGATCTGACAAGTTTTAATGATAATCAATATTAAACCGTCATCGAGTCAAATCAAGGGCATAATCTTCTAATTAACCCACCAATTATAATTTAGAATCAAGTCATTTTTTATGTGTAAAATCAACTTCGGTTAGATGGTTTTGATAATACAAAGGATCATCTTCTGAATGAATTCCTGGTTTGACCGATTTCAAACCAGGAAAACGTACCTTGAAAAGTCATCTCTAAAAAAATTAATTGAAATCACTTGAAACAAACTCACCTCTACCCAAAGATATCCTCGTGGATCCTGACGCGTGTGGGAAAAATTCAAAAAAATTTTCCCCATCGCTTGGACAACTCCTAAGACGAGTTGCCCACCGTCTCCACGAGACGACGAGGATTTATAGATATTTTAAACCCTAATATTTACAACAATAAAACTGGTACGTCCTTCTTGATAGATACTGGAGGAACCACCGTTTCGACTGTTTTCAATTGACCACCACTGGCTTTCCATTCATGGTAATCACCCATGTCGAGATATCGCTTTCCCGACCATTTCTCATCATACTCCAGAAGAAAAGCACCAATGAGACGAAGACCCGATTCCCGATTGGGAAAGATCCGAATGACTCGTTCCCGTCGGCGGATTTCTTCATTCACCCGTTCAATAGAGTTGGTGGTGCGAAGTTTGGTCCGGTATCGCTTGGGAAGTTCTAAAACGGCGGTGGCGTCATCAAACCCATTTTCTAAAACCTCCATGGCGTGAGGTGCTCTCCCATCATATTCATCCAAGGTTTGATTCAAAAGGAAACGGGCGGTTGAGAGATCAGCGGATTCAAAGATCCCTCGTACTCGAGAGTGGATCTCCTCTTGGAGAGCTTTCGGAGTGGCATCCACGATGTTCTTCATAAAGTGGGTCTGGCACCGCTGCCAGGTCGTTCCTTGGAGTTGAGTTTCAATAGCTTTTTTCAAGCCTTGATG
>JAAYUP010000135.1 GCA_012517635.1 Candidatus Atribacter alterifermentans | reverse complement strand
TCAGGTTTAAGGGCTAAGGCGGTTTCCACATCAGTTTTTTGCTTAGTTGGATCCATAGCAGCATCAGTCGTCACTACTAATTCAATTCCCAACTCATTAAACAGGTCTTTTGCTCCTGCCATAAGGGCATTCGTAAAATCAGATGAGGTATGCATCAAGTAAGCAGCTTTATAATTTCCTTCCTTAACTTTTTGTATTTCTTCTGGAGTTAAACTAACATCACTATACCAGGTCGGTTCTTCACCCTGAGGACCTCGGGTTTCCATTAATACTTTTTCCTGAGTTATTGCCGTTCCTGTCAAAAAAACCAACACCAAGAGCATTACCAGAAAACCTATTGAAAATACTGTTTTTTTTCTCATAAAACCCTCCCTCAAAATTTTTTTAATTTCATCTCTGGTTGATTTTCTGTAAAACGAACTAAAATGAATGCTGATTTCCTCACCTCCTTCATTCATTTTCAAAATTTAATTGATTTCTTCTTCAAAGTAGGGAATAGTGGTAAACATTCCAAAGCATTCACCAAGGGAAAGTAAGCGGGAGTATTCCACAACGATGGGATGATCACAGCGAAGCACTAAAGAATAGGCTTTCCCGGTTGGCATGGCATATCCGCCAAATTCCTCAGGCCGATCAACTCGGAAATCAAACATCCGTTGAGCACCTAATTTAAGCACAATCCCTTCAATTGGTTCTTGATCCTTGAAATAAATTGTGACTCGTACCTTAACCTCAAAAGGATTGGCATTAAGAATCATAATTGCTTCGTGAGAGTCCCACTTTCCTAATTCCTTTCGGGGTAGTTCACCATCCGGAATAACCCAAACTTTTTTCCCGATTGTCATGGAATTTCCTCCTTACTGTAAAGGTGTTTTCATTAATTCAACTCTTGAATATTTTGAATCATTTCAATATCCTGAAGTACGTTTTGTATACAGGATTGGATAACCTCAACTTTATGCCGGCTTTCACTACCAGCTTTTAATAAGCTTTCAACCAACGGTAAAAGATTTATTAAATCTTTTCTGTAACTCTCTCTTCTCTCTCTATCGAAATGCACGGTAAGATAAACGGGAAAGGGAGGATATTGTCCGGTCAGAGAATCGAGAAAGAGTTCTCCTGGTATAGCACGATCTCGATGTAATTTTGACCACTGAAACAGTGAATCGATTCCATCAGAATATAGGTTTGGTATACTGGAAAGACGATGTGGAGACCAATTATTAAAAAAGGCTGCTTCGGCATTTTGAAAAAGCTCGACGAAGTTATTTTTTTGGGTTGGATCTTTTATAGGATATAACTCTTCGACTCCCTCCTCTAAAAGTTCGAGAGGACTTCGATCGATATCCTGAAGAAAAAGCCCTAAACAGAATATATTCATCTCGGTACTGGGATTTATGAGAGGACCCAAATACAATTCACATGATCGACTCCCATCATGATAAAGATTGCGAAGATGAGTTGTTGATCGAAAGATATAAGGGAGGAACCAACGGTTTCGATTAAAACGCTGGGGAGGATAAATCCAAAATCCACCTGATGTGCCATATTCACAGGATAATCTATTAATAAAAACACTACGATCATTTTCATGAATAAATTGCCCATGATTGCCGCCATCGATAAATATATCGATATTTTTTCCCAAATCTAGAACCGATTGACGTTCCTGTTCATTCATCCACTCTCCCCAAGGAAGATATCCAGAAGTATTTACCAGCAATTTTTTCTCTGGCCAGCGGCTTCGTATATAGGCAGCTGTTTGTTGGTTTAGACGATTATAGTATTCCACATCAGCTTCCTCAATACATTTTTCACAGCGACATCGACCTTGGTCAGCTGCTTCCAAATGATATCCGTCCAACTCAAAATTTTTTCCAATAAAATCAATCACCCTTACCATTAATTCTCGAGACTTCGCCTTCGAACCACATAAAGCTGATGGGTTGGTTCCTCGAACTTCTAAGTCATTTTGAATAATCGTGTCAAAACCCCAACTATAGACACCTAAACCGTAAATAAGCTGTAAACCGCTGGAATGGAT
>JAAYUP010000134.1 GCA_012517635.1 Candidatus Atribacter alterifermentans | reverse complement strand
GTAGCATCAATGCTCTATCTTGATTATGGTCGAAGCCAAGGCGAATGGCTTCCTAATCAATACGGCGGAAAAGAAAACCTTGAAGCTATTGACCTCATTCGTTATTTCAATGAAAGCGTTTACCATCGATTTCCTGGAATTATGACTATAGCCGAAGAGTCTACGGCATGGCCAGGTGTTACTCTTCCGCCTTATACCGGTGGCTTGGGATTTTTGTTCAAATGGAATATGGGGTGGATGAATGATTTTCTTGCTTATATGAGTAAAGATCCTATATATCGTAAATACCACCATCAAAATTTAACTTTCCCTCTCATGTACGCATTTTCTGAAAATTTCATTTTACCTTTGTCCCACGATGAGGTTGTTCATGAAAAACGCAGCATGATTAATAAAATGCCTGGTGATTGGTGGCAAAAGTTTGCCAATCTTCGTCTTTGTTATGCAACCATGTTTGGGTTCCCGGGTAAAAAACTTCTCTTTATGGGAAATGAAATCGGTCAATGGAGCGAATGGGATCATGATACCGGAGTAAATTGGTTTTTACTCGATTACGATACCCATCGCAAACTCCAATTGTTTGTAAAAGATCTCAACCATATTTATAAACAGGAAAAATCGCTCTGGGAAATTGACAATTCTTGGAAAGGTTTTGAATGGATCGATTGTGAGGATTCAGATAATTCTATTCTTTCTTTTATTCGGAAAAGCAGGAATTCCGATGATTTTTTAGTTTTCGCCTGTAATTTTACTCCAGTTCCGCGCTTTGGACATCGATTAGGTGTTCCTAAAAAAGGTGTCTATCATGAACTGTTGAATAGTGATTCTGAAATTTATGGAGGAAGTAATTTTGGCAATCTTGGGCAGGTTTATGCTCAAAACATTCCCAGTCATGGAAATCCCTATTCGGTAGACTTAAACCTCCCCCCTTTGGGTTGTGTCATATTAAAACCGATTTCCTAAATTCAGAAAACGAAGCCTCAGGATGACACCTTGGGTGCCAGATGAGATCCTCACGCGGGAAAGCACCACTTAGGATGACTGATGTAAGGCACTCTCCCTACCATAAAACAACATTGTTCGAACGGAGGGGTATTGTTGAATTCATTCCCCCATTGAGGGGGGATTCAGGGGGGTGTGCTTTTTTCCTTTTTTGTATCATCACTTATCACTTTTTCATATATTTTCAAAATAGATTAATCATATGAGTTCCTAATCCCAATCACTTTCTTTTTTTCCAGATGTTCTTTTGATAAAATCTCGATAAGCAAGTGCATATTCAACCGCCCAGCGACAGGATTCGGCCATACTACGATAGTTAGCTTTTCCTTGTCCAGCAATGTCAAAAGCAGTTCCATGGTCAGGAGAAGTTCGAATAAAAGGAAGACCTAAAGTAACACTCACTGTCCCATAAAAATCCATACATTTAGTAGCAATATGTCCTTGGTCGTGATAAAGAGACAGTACTGCATCATATCTTCCCTGACGAGCAAACCAAAAAATAGAATCAGCAGGATAGATTCCCTTTACATTTATTCCATGCTTACGCGAATCGTTAATAGCTGGGATAATTTCCCTCATTTCTTCTTGGCCCAATAAACCATTTTCTCCTCCATGAGGATTGAGAGCGGCAACTGCTATTCTTGCCGAAAAAAGACCAATAGAATTCAAATATTGATCCATCTCGAACAAGAATTGATAAACCTTCTCTTTTTTTACTTCCTTAATCGCTTCTAAAAGTGAGAGATGTCGGGTAAGAAAAAAAACACGAAGTTGGTCAAGTTGGAACATGGTAAGTGCAGACGAACTTTTGGTCAATTCTTTAAAAAT
>JAAYUP010000133.1 GCA_012517635.1 Candidatus Atribacter alterifermentans | reverse complement strand
GGAATCCTTCCATTTATTCCGTTCTTAAACAAACCCAATAGCCATTAACAGCTCCTTTTCAGTGATTTACACAATTCCTTAACACAGAAAGAATTTATTCCTACCATCCTCTTTCATTGTATTTACAGAACAGATTTTCTTGCTTATTCGCGGCACCAGATAGCAATGAAAAAGCAGAGGTGGCAAAGGTGCGAGGGGGAGAGGGCGAGAAAAAGACGTAAAGATGAGGTCCTCACGGCTTCTCAATACGAATCCTCAGGATGATACCTTCAGTGTCAGATGAGATCCTTACGCGGTAAAGCATCGCTCAGGGCGACTATTGAAAGGCACACACCCCTGAATCACTCCTCAATGGTGGAATGTATTTGATGGAATTCCCAGGATAGAAAATATTCCCATCTTTCTCAAGCAAGGTTAATCCCATTTTAAAATTCGATGATAAAATAGAAAAGACGAGATTCTCCAGTGAAGTCTCGTTGTTTTTTCAATTAAAATGAAAGTTGTGAATGGTATGAGTGTTATCGGATTAGACATTGGCACTTCTTCGGCAAAAGGTATTCTGCTATCAAATCGAGGCCAGGTTATTGGTAAGTCCTATCGAGGATATGCGGTTTCCTCAAAAAGTAAAAGCCACTTTGAGCTTACTCCTAACCAGGTTTGGGAAGCTATAATCTCCGTCTTAAATGAACTCGCCTCACTGGATAACAAAAGGAATATAAAAGCAATCAGCATTTCCGCCATGGGAGATACAGTTACTCCCTTTGATCACCAATTGGTTCCCTTACATAACAGCCTTCTGGCTTTCGATACCAGGTCTGCGCGTGAAACAACTTTTTTGAGTGAAAAACTCGGAGAAAAATGGGTCTTTAAAACAACCGGTATGCCGATTCATTCAACCTACTCAGCCTGTAAGATATTATGGTTAAAGAATCATTATCCTCGAATATTTGATAAAACAGTAAAGTTTTTATGTTATGAAGATTTTATTGCGTCTCGTTTGGGGGCAGATTATACAATTAGCTATTCAAGCGCGGCAAGAACTCTGTTTTTCGATTTACATCAAAAATCCTGGAATGAGAAAATCTTAAACCTTTGCTCTGTACGGGAAGATCAGCTTTCTCGACCCTGTCCTTCGGGCATCTCCATTGGCCATCTCAGTAAAAAAGTTGCCAAAGAAACTGCTCTTTCAGAAAAAACCCAAATTATCTGCGGAGGGCATGATCAACCTTGTGGAGCAATTGGTATGGGTGTCGTTTCTGAAGGTTCGGCCTTGGACACAACTGGTACCATTGAAGTCATTCTTGTCCCATTTTCACAACCTCACCTCAATGAGACCATGTTCAATGCAAAAATTTGCTGTTATAACCATTGCTATCCCAATACCTACTGCTCTTTTTCTCAAGTTTTAACTGCTGGTGCTGCCTATCAATGGTTTAAAGACAATTTTTTCCAAACAAATAATGATCAAACAAAAGACTCTCAAGAGAATGTTTATCAAGTGATTGAAGCGAACATGCCAAGCCATCCTAAAAATCTTTATTTCATTCCCTATTTATCAGGGAGTGGAAATCCAACTATGAACCCAAACGCGAAAGGTGTTTTTTATGGTTTGACTTTAGCAACGAACAAAAATGACATAGCACGGTCTGTTCTCGAAGGGATAACTTACGAAATGAGGATCAATCTCGAACTGATGGAATCTATATCAGGAACTACAATTCATAAAATGAAATCGGTGGGCGGAGCGTCACGATCAAACTTTTGGCTTCAATTAAAAGCGGATATTACCGGTAAAACAATATTATCTTCAAAAAATGTGGAAGCCGGCTGTTTAGGAGCAGCTATTCTTTCCGGTATCGGAGTCGGTATATTTACAAATTTCGAAGAAGGTATTGATGCTGTCAATCGAAATTTAGAATATCAGGAATTTTCTCCAAATAGAGAAATGAATAAAGTGTATAATGAAAAATACCATGAATATAAAACACTCAATAAAACTATAAGTCAACTGTTTTCTTTCATTTAATATCGGTTTTGGATGGGAAAAAACTTCTAAAAAAGCATTTTTTCCATTTTCAATGAATAACCGAAAATATTGACAACACTACTTCAAAAAAACCATATTTTTTTTCGAAACAATATGTCTCTAAGTTAAAAACCTAAGAAAGGATAACGAATATGTCAAATCAAGCAAAAAATATTATCATTTGGGGAGCAGGAAAGATTGGTCGAGGATTTATCGCAGATTTATTT
>JAAYUP010000132.1 GCA_012517635.1 Candidatus Atribacter alterifermentans | reverse complement strand
TCTCGTTCTTCAACCAGACGACGGAGAACGCCGGCACCACCCTCTGAGGCTTCCCAGAAAAGTAAGGAACGATTTTTGCCACTGCCAATGCGCTCGGAAGCTATTTCCGACTCTTCAATCTGAAAGACTTCTTCCATCCCCCGCTGGAGTGCATACTGAAAGGAAGCCTGGAATTCTTCATTCCAGGGGATGCTTTCGTTCTGACAAGAAATCAAAAGAATATTTGACGTATCCCAAACATAGGGATTGACCACATCCAGTTTGGAACCATCAGAATGGTGATTGGGTTGAATCTGATCTCGTCTCCATTCCCCGCTTTCCAGGTCAATGAGAAAACCAGGTTGCTTACTCTTTCTCCAACCTCTATTAATCCGATAGAGAGTGGCCGATGGTGCATAGGTAAGAGTGAAAAGAGAAGACTTATTTGAAGAATAAACATCGGCTCCTTGTATCCGGCTTTTTCCGGTTGGAGTCAGTGGGGCAAATTGAAAATGGGTGGTGATGTGATAGCCAAAACGAATTCGCTCTTCATCATCGCAGGTTATACGGTCTCCTTTCCTGGCTCTGACATTCGACATTTCCAGGAGTGGAACCAGTTCACTGCTGTTTCCATCCAAGGGGTTACCACAGGATAGACAGCAATCCATTGCCTCATTATCGTGAAAGTATCCGCAAATCCGACAGAGCAAAACCCGCTTCTTTCTTGATTCCAATGTCTTGTGAGGAGGTAAGAACAATTTATCAACTTTAAATCTTGACCCTTCATGATAAATCAGATTATGAGGGCCGAATTCTGAAATAGCCAAGAAGCGCGGTCGGGAAATATATTCTCCTTCGCCTCGGTCAATGAAAGCTCGAACTGGCAATCTGGGGAAATTATAACCAGGGAGAAATCCTTCGCTGGCCAAATAACGGTAGGGATAAAAATCCGACTCTTCACGGCTGGTTCCCTGATTAAGCAAGAAATCCATTTGTCTTTCAGCTTCTTTGGCTAATCGTTGCGCTTCTTCGATCTTCGCCCTATCTCGCCGTTGAAAGCGGAGAATTTCATTGGCATTCATCAATTGGTGATCGGCAGTTCGATAGAGTTCGCGGAAGCGGTTAAAGGCTTGGTCAAAATTTTTAGGTGCATTCATGATGATATTCGAAATCCATTCATCGGTGAATATTTTTTCAGCTTCCCTCGACAAAATACAGGTGTTTAAAACCCGCCGAGCTTCCTGAATACATTCTTTTATTTTTTTCTCATTCAGCTGAATTGCTCCTTGAATTGATTCTTTTAAGGGATAATCTGATAATCTGATTTCCAGGATGTCATCAATAGAATCTTTTAAATCAACTCCGGTCCGAGCCAGCCAGATGGAATGAAGGTGAGCGATTACCATATCATGGTTTTCTAAATCAATCCGTGGAGGTCGTACCGTTCCCGAAACCATTTCAGTGCGTTTGCGGAAATAATACTGATCATGGGCACTTCCAGCCTGGCAATAACTCAACACCAAGGCAGGATCTCCAGTCCGACCAGCTCGTCCACTTCGCTGAGCATAATTGGCAGGGGTTGGTGGAATATTTCGCAAATGAACCAGTTGGAGATCGGATATGTCAATCCCTAACTCCATGGTCGGTGAACAAAAAAGACACTGCAATTTTCCTTCACGAAAAAGATCTTCGCGTTTTTTACGATTTTCGTAAGAGACTTGAGCGGTATGTTCCCGGCCTTCGACATGACGAAGTGATAAGGCTTGACCAGAATAAAATTCTCGAAAAAAAGAGTTGGCTTCTCCAACACATTCCCGAAAAGGAAGATCAATGAGCTTTCGAGAATAGATTAAATCTCTGGGAAGCAACCCATCCCCTTTCTTCCAAATCAAAATACTGGCATTAAGCTGAATGCGGAACTGTCCCCTTTCCTCTTCGATTTTGAAAATTCCATGACCGCTGAGAAGCCGAATCAATTTTTGAATAAATTGGTCGTAACCTTCGTCGATTAAGGTATAGCGTTTCATAAATCGATACAGAAGACTTCGTGACGAGAGGCTAATATAATTTGAGCTATTTCTTTGAGGTAAACTGGGATATACCAAATAATTGGATGACTGAAGATGTTCCGATTCGTCAAAAGCCCATTTTTCATTCAGATTTTGATAGGCCTTCTTTCTGAGTTGTTGCAGATGAATTTCTTTTAAACATTGAACATCGATAGCTAGTTTCTTTCGAGTAAAATCCAAAAAAGCGGTTAGGTACTTTAATCGTTCGTTGTCACTTAACTTTTTCATCTGGGAAAACTCTTCCCAGATTTTTTCGTCGTTACATAATTCTTCCAATCCACGATATTCAATGCGAAGGAGTCCACACTGCTCAAGATTTGGCTGTAATACCCGCCAGCCACGGCGCAGATCCTCGTAGATTCGATATTCAATAACATCTCGAAAAGTGTCTTTTACTTCCTTTCCCTGCGAGGTATCGGGAAGCAGATTTGGGATTGAAGAATAATCGGAGATTGACAATCCCAACTCGTTGACCACCTTATCAGCAATATCATAAAAACTCAATGACTCGTGATGAGCCAATGCTTGGTAAATAGCAGAACGAATTAATGAAACCTGAACAAAATCATTAAAATGCCCAGATTGCAAAGAAGCATCTTGTCGATTATCGGTGAAACTCAAGATTTTTCTGGCACCGATATCGATATCGTGTCCATTGATCCGCCGCAGGATGGAGGTAGTTAAAACTGTGGTAGCCGAACTTCGACCTTCATTAGAAAGGCCAGTGAGCTTACGAAAGTCATCGGTGTTTTGTCTGGTATAGTATTCGCCACACTTTAAACATATCAAAAAAGGCCGTGGCTGGAACCAAGCCTTAGTCAACCCAGCACCTTCTTTCGATTCAAAATCACCGGAAGCTGAAACCCATATTGGCTGGGGAATGTGTTTTTGATAGCTTTTAATAACTCTCCCTTTTTCATCAAACCAGTCATCAGGAAGAAAGTCGTTACTCCATTCTTCTCCATTCTCGGAATCAAAGTAAATATATCCTGAGATCACTTCGTCTTCTGAATCAACAGCTATTCCATCCTCGGGGAGAATTTTGTTCTTGAATGTATCGAGTTTGACCAGATAATATTCCTGTCCACAAAGACGACAGAATTTGAGTGGATAGAGTATTTTCTTTTGATTATTCCCTAGTGCATAATACTGCGCCTCTTGAGTGAGATATCGATCCTTTCGGGATTCCATGGTTGCATAGAGGGTTTGTCCCTGCGATATAAATTGGTGAAGTTTAAGGGCAAATACTTGACTGTTATCGGGGAGCTTTAACCGACTTCCAGCATAGAAGTATTGACGAATTTTCTCTTCGATTTCTTCTTGATCAAATTCGGTTAATTCATGAAATTGTTTCGCCCCCTCCGCCAAAGTAATGGGAATTCTCCGACGATACCTCCCATCGGTTTCTCGTTCAATGCCAAAAGTGGTTTCCAGCCAAGCTGAAAAAGGATTATTTAGAAAATCCGGTAAATAAGTTGGAATGGGCTTTCTGAAAGCTTCTATCAATTCATCTCGAGAAAAGGGAAAGGAGGAATTGGTTACTCTGGAAAGTGATTCTTCGATGATATTATTTGATTCAATTTTTACTCCAAACAATTGACTAGCATAATCAGCAACCGCTTTTCGTCTTTCTTGGGGACGACTTTCTCGGTTAGAAACCATTGTGGCACTGGTCCCAATGCAAAGAATTCCAGGATTCCCACACCGTTCTCTCAGACGTCGAATTAATAAACCAACGTCAGCCCCTTGGCGACCTCGATAAGTATGGAGCTCATCGAAAACTAAAAACTGAAGAGCACTGGTGGTTTTATCAACAAAATTACGTTCCTGAGGTCGGACTAGCATGAGCTCAAGCATGACATAGTTAGTTAATAAAATATGAGGAGGATTTTTCTGGATGCGATCCTTGGTTTCTTTCCCTTCCTGGCCGGTGTATTTTTCAAAGCGAACAGGGAACTCATTGCCGGTTCTCTCGAAGTAATTTTGAGAGAGACGATTTAAAGATTCAAACTGAGAGTTAACCAGGGCATTCATTGGATAAACAATGATGGCGGTGACTCGATCGCTGGGGATCTGCTGGTGAGCAATGAAATCCATAATAGGAATAAAATAACAGAGGCTTTTCCCAGACCCAGTCCCGCTGGTAACGACGAAATGTTCCAGTTTTTTTGCTTTTTCAATAGCTGCTTGTTGGTGCTGATAGAGACGAAAGGGGAGGTTCTTTTTATCGCGAAATATTTCAGCAATAATAGGATGAACAGTTCCTTGGGTAGAAAGATCATCAACTGTTCCTCCCATCTGGTAGGTTGGATTGAGTTGGATTAAGACATCTGGCCACAAATAGTTGCTGCTAAAAACTTCTTCGCGTATAAATTGACGGATGCGATCATCGGCAACGTTAACAAAACTTTGAACATATTTTTTGTAATCTTCTAAAATTGCTTCATGGAGTTCAAAAATTTTCATTTAAACCCTCCAAATGTTACTTATTGCTGAGTTGATTTCAGCTACCAAAGGAACATCTTTTTAAGGAAATGAATACGTAAGATATTTTGGGTCCTTGATGGGAAACATCCAATTGTTTGTCTTTCTCCTTAATGAAGAGAACATGGAGTTTATTTCTTGCATTTTTTACTCTCTATAAAAATGATCTGGCTCATTCAACCTTCCATTTTTTTTGTTAATAGTCTGTTTATATTTACTCTTCCCATTTTATTATACTTAATAATTTATATTTATTTTTTATATATGATATATAGTATTAGCATTTAGCATTAATTATAATATATTTTTCCCATTTTATATAAAAGATTCGACCATTATTAGAAAAATATTAATAGTTGAATTGTTAGAGCCTATCCTGAAAATACCGTAATAAGTGAAAAATGATGAAACAAAAAAAAGGCACACCCCCCTGAATCCCCCCTCAATGGAGGAATGAATTCAACAATTCCTCTCCTTGGAGGGGCGCCGTCTTTCGGTGGGGAGGGTGTTTTTGGTTTTTTCCTCAATATCCTGAGAAAATCATACAGAAAAATGAATAAAAGGATGAGATTCTCACGTCGTCCGGTAGAAGACACCGGACTCCTCAGAATGACAAACTGGGTGGCAGAGATTGCCACGTCACTCCGTTCCTCGCAATGATGGATTGAGATAGGCATTTTCATCTTCATCTGATGCTGCGAAAGAAGCATGAGGGTCTAGTTTTTTATAAAGGGGGGACCAAATGCACAGACCCAATTAATGAGCTCATCCCATCGGAAATCAGAAAACGCTAATTCAAGATATTTCGTCGAGCACACTTCCCATAGAGAGCAACGATCTGGGAAACGATCATGACCTTTCCATAAGTTCGAATCTCATAATATAGAATTATTCCTTTTTGACTTTTTTCTAAACTCATGACTGAAACCATATTTGAGTGAATAGTTATTAGGTATTCGACAGGGCGAGCAAGACTGCAAAAAAATGGAAAGAGGCTTTCAGATGGGAACATTCTTAATTTTTGAATATAATAATATAATAAGGGGTGAAAAAAATACTCCCATAACTTTTTCCCCTTTTAAAAAAACTTTGTTATTTTGGGAGGAAAGCTATTATGAGGAAAATTTATAAAAAATTTTCTTCAGC
>JAAYUP010000131.1 GCA_012517635.1 Candidatus Atribacter alterifermentans | reverse complement strand
TGATTTCCCAGAGCTTTTCCTCGAATTCCTGGAAGTTCATTCCCTTTTCTAGAGAATGGAGGGATATTTCCATTACCCTCTGGAATCCTTTCAAAATGTGCTGTACCATATTCACAAGACCTCACCTCCATGAGTATTTGTTTCACAAACACGATTTATACCATATTCTGGATGGTGAGGTCTTTCTTTGTTTTTAAAAACCCTACAATAAATTTACACTAACATATTTTTATTTGCCGATATAATATAAATAGTTAAAAATAACAACTATTTATGGAAAAAAGAGGAAAATATCTATATAATGAGGATATGATCTCAGCTTCGGAGGGGAAGCGATGGTCTCGAATACACTATTGTAAGTTTAATGTTACAAAGCATTTATACGAATTACCCCCCCCTTTTTTTATCCTAGCCTTTTTATCAATAATTACGAGAATAACATTAGTGATTAAAAATTATCCAATAAATAATTCAAAGAAAGAGCTATTTAAACCCGGAGTAAACGGTGATTAATCTTATCCGTTCCTATCTATACCTTATCTTCAACCATAATTAATTAAGGAATGCTCGAATTTTTTTCGAAAGTTACTCTCTACACCCTGTTGAAGAAGCCGTAAGGGGAGTATTTCAATATAAAAGAAATGGACAGAATTAAATGAAGACAGTGCTGTACTGTTACAAATTGTGTATAGTGTAAACAAGTCGGTTTTGGCTTTAAGTGTTTTTGGTATCGAATTAATGATGTGAGTGCTCATATGAATTAAACAATAGATACCAAACCGGCACGCCTGTCGTTTATATCATAATTTAAGTTAAATTTGAATTCTTAATATGAAAGGGAAAAAAATGGAAAAGAAAGGAAATGGTGCTAATCTCGGTTTTGAAAACCAGATGTGGGCTGCCGCCGACAAACTCCGAGGGCATATGGACGCCTCCGAGTACAAGCATGTGGTGCTTGGATTGATTTTTCTCAAATACATTTCCGACGCCTTCCAGGCTAAGCATAAGCAGCTTGAAGCGACGATGGATACCGACTATACCGATCCGGAAGACCGAGATGAATATTCAGCAGCAAACATCTTTTGGGTACCGAAGGAAGCCCGCTGGACTAACCTCCAAGCCAACGCCAAGCAGCCGACCATCGGCAAACTGATTGATGATGCGATGATGACAATTGAGAAAGAGAATCCAAAACTCAAAGGCGTTCTTCCTAAAGATTATTCTCGTCCATCTCTAGATAAATACCGCCTGGGTGAACTTATCGATATCATTAGTAAGATCGGCCTTGGAGATGATGAATCCCGCTCCAAGGATATCCTGGGCCGGGTATATGAGTATTTCCTTGGGCGCTTCGCTGCCGATGAGGGCAAAGGTGGTGGTGAGTTCTATACACCCCGGTGCGTAGTTAAACTCCTTGTTCGAATGATTGAACCTTATAAGGGTCGCGTGTTTGACCCGTGCTGTGGATCAGGGGGCATGTTTGTCCAAAGCGAGCGTTTTGTGGAAGAACACGGTGGTCGATTGGGCGATATTGCCATCTATGGTCAAGAATCTAACCCCACTACCTGGCGGCTGGCCATGATGAACCTAGCCATTAGAGGACTGGATGCTAACCTTGGTGGTCAACCTTCGGATAGTTTCCACAACGACCTACACAAAGATTTGCGGGCGGATTTCGTCCTTGCCAATCCACCTTTCAACATGAGCGATTGGGGTGGCGAACGTCTTCGTGAAGATGCTCGCTGGAAATATGGCGTTCCTCCGGTGAACAATGCCAATTACGCCTGGATCCAGCACTTCATTCATCATCTTTCACCTACAGGAGTAGCTGGCTTCGTTATGGCAAATGGTTCTATGTCAACCAGCACCAGTAGCGAGGGAGAAATACGCAAAAACATCATCGAAGCCGATCTGGTAGACTGCATGATCGCCCTACCTGGACAACTCTTCTATACGACGCAGATTCCAGTGTGTCTGTGGTTCCTAACTCGCAACAAGAAAAACGGCAAGTTCCGCAACCGAAATAGACAGATTTTATTTATAGATGCCCGCAAAATGGGTTCCCTCATTGATCGGATTCACAAGGAGCTTTCCGACGAAGAGATCGAAAAGATTGCCGGAACTTACCATACCTGGAGAGGCGAAAAAGATTCCGGGGCTTACGAAGATGTGCCGGGCTTTTGCAAAAGTGCCACAACCGATGAGATAAAAGAACATGGTTATGTGTTGACCCCGGGTCGATACGTAGGCGCAGCCGAGGTAGAAGACGATGGAATTCCTTTTGAGGAAAAGATGGTCGAACTCACCGCCACGCTCTACGAGCAATTCGCCGAAGCCGACCGACTTGAAGCCATCATCAAGAGGAACTTGGAGGTTTTGGGGTATGGGGAGTGAGTGGAGAACGGTCAAAATCGGTGATTTATGTACTTTTCTTGCTGGTAGCGCATTTGCTAAAAAATATCAGGGTGACACTAAAGGTGATCATCCTTTTATTAAAGTAAGTGATATGAACTTGGTAGGGAATGAGAGATTTATTAATGATGCTAACAATTGGATTTCAGAATCAACTCGTGCCAAGATCGGAGCCAAGTTACATCCCAAAAATAGCATTGCTTTTGCCAAAATTGGTGTGGCTCTTACTTACAACCGTAGACGAATACTAACTCAGTCTACTATTTTGGATAACAATATGATGTCGGCTATACCGAACAACGATATTGTTCACTTTATTTACTTTTACTATTTACTCACAACTATAGATTTTAATGAAGTTGTATGTGGTACTTCGCTTCCTTATTTGAGAGTCGATGATCTGAAAAAAATCGAAATACTATTACCTCCTTTACCTGAACAACGAGCCATCGCCCATATCCTCGGATCGCTGGACGATAAGATCGAATTGAACCGCAGGATGAACAAAACTCTGGAGGCCATAGCCCGCGCCATTTTCAAGTCCTGGTTTATTGATTTTGATCCAGTAATCGATAATGCATTACGGGCAGGAAACCCGATACCTGATTCGATGGCTGAACGCGCGGAAATGCGACGACGAATATTGGATCAAAATCAGCCCTCATCCTTCAGCCAAAGAGCGAAGGGAAGGAATTATCAGGAAGGTTTTGATTTCTCCGGTTTGGGTGAAATTTCTATAGATGAAATCTATAGATTGTTCCCCGATAGCTTCCAAGACTCGGAGTTGGGTCCGATTCCAAAGGGGTGGGAGGTTAAAGAGATTGGTGAAACCGTTATATTTAACTATGGGAAGGCCCTAAAAGCATCTGATAGAAAACCAGGTAACATACCAGTATTCGGTTCTAATGGACAAGTAGGATTGCATAATGAAGCTTTGGTTAAAGGGCCAGGAATTATTATTGGAAGAAAAGGCAATCCTGGAGTAATCACATGGGCGTATGAGGATTTTTTCCCAATTGATACAACTTTCTATGCCAAGAAAACAAGAGTTATTTCAAGCTTAATTTATCTCTTCTACGTTCTTAAAACGCAAGATTTACCAAGTTTAAGTGCGGATTCCGCCGTTCCTGGATTGAACAGAAATTTAGCCTATAAAAGCAAAATTTTAGTGCCTAATGAAAAAGTCTTGACAGCGTTTGATGGACAGATAGAACCACTTTTTAAAAAGACTCATTTAAATGAAAAAGAGTCGAAAACGCTTACTTATCTCCGCGACAACCTCCTTCCCAAACTCATTTCCGGCGAACTACGCATACCAGATGTTGAGAAGTTTCTTAAGGAGGCTGGGGTATGAAATTGATAAATGTTTTTATACATAACTTCCGTG
>JAAYUP010000130.1 GCA_012517635.1 Candidatus Atribacter alterifermentans | reverse complement strand
ACTTTAAAGGATGAGATTCTCACGTCGCACAATACGCTCCTCAGAATGACTGATTGGGTGGAAAAGATTGCCACATCACTCCGTTCCTCGCAATGACGGAGCAGGAAAAAATTCAAATCCCCCTAACCTCCTTTGTGAAAGGGGGAGATTGATTTCTGAATTGCATTTTCATTTTTAACTCATGCTACGAAAGTGGCATGAGGGCCTATCCTAATCTTTTTTTATCGAAAACGATTTTTATTCCAGAGTTTCCAGATTTCGTAAGCAAAAAATGAAATAAAAGAAAAAACTATAGTATACACCCATTCCAATCCATTGAGAGATACATTAGAAAAAACTCGAGCCGCAGAAGGAACCATAACAGTGGTTAAAACGATGCCTGCCGACAATAATGCAGCTTCAATTAGATAGAGATTGGAACGGAGATTGATCTGCCAAAAATTTCTCTTTTCCGAACGAAAACTATAAGCTCGTAACAATTCTGAAAAAGCCAGAGTAACAAAAGCCATGGTTCGTCCGGTTTCTATTCCCTCTATCGCAGTGCCGACAACAAAGGCGATGATGACCGATAAAGCAATAAAAACTGAATTAAAGAGGATTATTTTCATAGATTGCGGATTGAGAATTCCTTCTTTGGGATTACGAGGTTTCCTCATCATAATATCCGGTTCCGGGCTGTCAACTCCTAAAGCCATTGCCGGCAACCCATCGGTTACTAAATTAATAAGTAAAATTTGAACCGGAACCAGGGGACGATGCAAGCCGACTAATATCGGAATGAAAATAGCAAATATTTCACCAATATTACAAGCTAAGAGATACATGACGAATTTCCGGATATTGTCAAAAATGACACGTCCTTCTTCAATTGCTTTGACGATGGTGGCAAAGTTATCATCCATTAAAACGACATCGGCTACTTCCTTGGCAACATCGGTTCCGGTGATTCCCATAGCTACACCAATATCAGCTTTTTTCAAGGCTGGTGCATCATTTACTCCATCACCAGTCATGGCGACCACTTCATGGTTCTTTTGAAGAGCCTCAACAATATTTAACTTTTGTTCAGGCCAGACCCGGGCAAATACTCGAAGATGTTTTATTTTTTCTACCAAGGTCTCTGAAGAAAACTTTTCTATCTCTTGACCGGTTATGACTTCATCTCCAGGCTGAATCAATCCTAAATCCTGAGCAATGGTTTTTGCAGTCAGAAGATTATCCCCGGTAATCATAATTGTTTTGATTCCCGCACTGCTTGCTTCTTCTAAGGCTTGTTTAACTTCTGGTCGAGGGGGATCAATCATGCCAACTAAGCCACAAAAATTGAGATCAATTTCATCTTCTTGGCTAATTTTCTTTTTATCTGGTAGCTCTTTCTCAGCAAAGGCTAGCACTCGTAAAGCTTTCCCAGCCATTTCTTCAATTGTTCTCAGTATGAGTTGTCGTTCTTTTTCGCCAAGGGGAAGCTTTTGATCACCTTCTTGATAGGAATTACATCGGTTGATTAAAACATCAGGGGCGCCTTTAACTAAAATTCTCCTTGTCCCATTGAGTTCATGAAGAGTAGACATCATTTTTCGTTTCGAATCAAAAGGGATTTCATCTATGCGAGGAAAATCCTGTCGAATCTTTTCTACTGAATAACCATTCTTTTCTGCAAATTCGATTAAAGCTAATTCAGTTGGATCACCGAAACGCTGTACTTTACCATTGCCCCTGATAATTGAGCTGTCATTACAAAGAACTCCGATTTTAATAAAAATCTCGCTTGGTAAAAAGGCTCGCGCTTGAGTTTCTTTTTCCTCGTCATTCATTTGAAAAATTTCTTGAACAGTCATTTGGTTTTGGGTTAAGGTCCCAGTTTTATCGGTACAAATCACTGTGGCACTTCCCAAGGTTTCAACTGCAGGAAGTTTGCGAATTATGGCATTTCGTTGGCTCATACGAGTAACACCCAGGGCAAGGACAATGGTCACTATTGCTGGTAATCCTTCTGGAATTGCCGCTACTGCTAAACTTACTGCGGTCATAAACATATCAAAAATGTGCTCACCTCGGGTAATCCCAACCAAGAAAACCACTCCACAAACAATTAAAGTTAAATATCCTAACAGTTTACCCAACCCGGCTAAGCGCTTCTGTAGTGGTGTAATGACTTCTTCTTCTTTTTCTAATAATTGAGCAATTTTTCCAATTTCTCGGTTCAATCCAGTTTCGGTAACAACTCCTTTGGCACGACCATAGGCAACAATTGTTCCTGAATAGGCCATATTTACTCGATCAGCTATTGGAAGATCTTCATTCATTGGTTCAATTCCTTTTTCAACTGGTACTGATTCGCCGGTAAGGCTGGCTTCATCGATACGGAGATTATAGACCTCAATGAGTCGTAAATCTGCCGGTACATAATCACCTTCATGAAGGAGAACAATATCGCCAGGAACCAATTCCTCTGAAGAAATTTTTTGTAACGATCCATCACGAATGACTTCACACTCGGGAACTGACATTTTCTTCAGGGCATCAAGCGCTTTATCGGCTTTTCTTTCCTGACTCACTCCCAAACCAGCATTAATAATTAAAATGGCAACGATAACTGTGGCATCGGTGGTTTCTCCCAATAAACCCGAAATGACCGCCGCACCAACTAAAATGAGGATCAAAAAGTCTTTAAATTGGTCAATAAACATCTCGAATATGGTTTTTCTTTTTCCTGTAGGGAGAACATTCCGTCCTCTATCAATGAGCCTTTTTTTGGCTTCTTCTGTTTTTATGCCTTTTTCTATGTCAGTTTTAAGTTGCTGAATGACATCTTGGTACGAAAGCGCATGCCAAGCTACTCCTTTTTGATCCATGGCAAAACCTCCTCCAAAAAACCCTCGAATTTTTCCATCAATGTTTTCCTTTCTTCGTGGTCATCTTTTCCAATAATTTCTTGTATAAAACCTTGCATGGCGTTGTCAAAGCCAATATCAAAACCTTCCTTTTGACTTTTATACCATTTATAATCAAGAATAAAACAAAAAATATCTCCTAAGGTTTTTCCTTGGTACACATCTTCTAAGCCTTTTTCTACAATAGACTGGACTGCTGGAGTATATACTGAAAGAAACCAGTTTAAAGCTGCTTCCTTGAGATCTACTTTTCTCTTAAGAAATAACTCCATCTGTTGAGAATAATCTTGAATATAATTGATAAAAGTATCATAATGACGAGGCTCGGTGAGGTCAATTCCTTTCAATCCGGTTTGATTTTCAAACTCAATTCTCTTTTTCCTGAGGGTGCGGCTTTCTTTTCTTTCGCTTGGGAAAAATTCGATGACTTCGGCATCAATGAACTCTATACCAAGTTCTTTGGCAATTGCCACTCGATGATTTCCATCTAAAACATAGTATTCATTACCAACTTTATACACAATAATTGGCGGGACAACATCACCTTTTTCCATAATCTTTCTTAATCGATAATACCGAACATCAGGGTTTTTCAATCTAAACCCTTTTAAAAGATCTTGTGCTCGACCAACACTTCCTACGATATTGCTGACTTTAATAGCGTGAATTCCCCGATAGGCTCGGTTAGATAAATTCAATTTTTTTGAAATAACTCCAAACCCTTTAACCGGTTGAGCCTTCATAACAATAAAATCCCTCTATTCTTTCCGTTATTGGTTCATAAATAAACTTTCACCGGGAAAAAAATTCTCTATTCCCAAAAAAGTGATGAACGTATTCATTTGGTCAAAAAACAGAATGATTCCCAAGAAAATGAGCAAGATTCCACTGATTATTTCAATGATATGTCCTCTTTTTTGAAGCGTACGAAGAACACTCATTATATATCCCCAACCAATACCCAATAAAATAAAGGGAATTGCTAACCCAAGGGCATAAAAAGACAAATAAAGACCTCCCTGGAGAACATTCCCCAAGGTCGATACATAGAGGAGAATCGAACCTAAGATGGGACCGACGCAAGGCGTCCATCCCAATCCAAAGGTAATACCCAAAATCAAGCTTCTCATCTTTGCCCAGGTTTTTTTAGGCTGAATTCTCTTCTCAGCATAAAACATCTTAATTTTTAAAATTCCCAATATTTGTAAACCAAAAATAATGATTATAATACCAGCTATTCGGTTAAACCATACTTTATATTTCATCAGAAAAGTTCCCAAAAAAGAAGCTCCAATACCCATAAATATGAAAATCAGAGAAAACCCGACTACAAAAAGAATGGTATGTAAAAAAACCTTCTTTCTTTCCTTTTCCAATGATTCAACCCCACTGATATAACTCACATAAGCTGGGGCTATGCCTAAAACACAAGGGGATAAAAAGGACAGCAAACCGGCCAAAAAACTTACTAAACCATTTAATTGAATATCCATATTTACACCTTCGCTTCCGACTGCTTTTCCTATAAGGTTATTGATGGTCGTTACTATTATAACAAAGCTTTTTCTTAAAAATATGATTATTCCATGGTATATTTAAACATGATTGTGATATAAACACTATGAGCTTTTTCATTTTTTAGTTTTTAAATTTAATGAATGAAATAATTTCTTCTTGATCAGAATGAGCTTTTGAAGAAAGAAAAAAGAAGGTGATATCAATTGTATTGGGAAAAAGACATTGAAACATTGGATCGGGAACAATTAACCCAATTACAGTCAAAACGGCTCCATGAAACCATGTTGCGTGCAGCAAAAACACCCTACTATAAGAAATTATTTGACCAACTCCATCTCCAACCAGAAAAAATTGCATCTCTTAAAGACTTACAAAATATTCCTCCTACAACCAAAGAAGACCTGCGGAGTGGTTTTCCTTATGGATTTTTAGCTACATCTCTGGAAGATGTGGTTCGTCTCCATTCTTCTTCGGGAACCACTGGTGTTCCGACAGTTATTTATCATACTGCTTCTGACATTGATTCCTGGTCTAATTTAGTAGCCCGTTCGCTCTATGGAGTGGGAGTACGGAAAAATGATATTTTTCAAAATATGATGAGTTATGGTCTTTTTACTGGTGGTCTTGGAATGCATTATGGAGCTGAAAAAATCGGTACCTTGGTAATTCCGATTGCTGCTGGAAATAGTAAACGTCAAATTTGGTTTCTCAAAAATTTTCAAACGACGGTAATCCATATCATTCCGAGTTATACACTCCTACTCTCAAATCTCATCAAAAGTGAAGGCTTGGATTCCTCCCGAGATTTAAACTTAAAGATCATGTTGATTGGGGCTGAACCTCATAGCGAAGAAACCCGTCAACGAATTGAGGAACTCTATCAAGCAAAAGCATTTAATTCCTATGGTTTATCTGAAATGAACGGTCCTGGTGTCGCTTTTGAATGTGTCTATCAGAATGGATTGCACCTTTGGGAAGACGCCTATATTTTAGAAATCGTGGATCCAAAAACCCTCGAGCCATGCCCCCCTGGTGAATTGGGCGAGATCATTCTCACTACCCTCTGCCGGGAAGCAACTCCAATTCTCCGTTACCGAACGAAAGATTTGGCTTATTGGATCGATGAACCATGTCCCTGTGGGAGGACTCATTATCGCATTTCACGCATCCAAGGACGAACCGATGACATGTTTATTTACCACGGAGTGAATATTTTTCCAATTCAAATTGATAAAGTGTTGATGAATAATCCTGAAGTAGGCTCAAATTATCTCGTCACTTTAGAGAGAAAAGATCTTCGGGATACCATGAAAATCGAAATAGAAATTAAACCCGATCTCTTTATTGGTGATCTTCCCAAGCTGGAACGATTAAGAGAACGCATTCAAGCAGAAATTCGTTCTGAAACGTTAGTCAATCCAGAGATCATTTTAGTTGAACCAGGGACACTTCCTACAACCGAGGGAAAAGCCGTCCGGGTAGTTGATAAACGTCAATTATAATTTTTTGAAAGGAGTGCGGACAGAATATGGCCCATCAGGTTTCAATTTTTGCTGAAAATAAACCGGGGAGAATAGAAAAATTAACACGCTTATTCTCACAAGCTTCGATTAACATTCGGGCAATAACCATATCGAGCGCGAATGGTTTTGGAGTGATAAAAGTATTGGTCGATCAACCTCATAAAGCTTTCGATATTCTTCGTAGTCAGGGGATCCCATCCTATTTGCAAGAAGTCATTGCGGTCATTATGGAAGACCTGCCAAGTGGTCTCCATCGGGTTGCCCAAGTTTTAGCAGAAAACAACATTAACATTGAAGATGCTTACGGATTTGTTGTGACGAGTGGCAAAAATGCGATCCTCATTATTCAGGTAGAAAGTCAACCACGAGCTCAAAGTGTTTTAGAACGAAACAACTTTCAACTTCTTAGTGATGAAGAGATTTATAAGTATGAATAAAAAAAGCGGTCGTTTAAGGCGACCGCTTTTTTTATCGAATTTTTTTTCAAAGTGGGAGGTATTTCTTCATAACCTCATCAAAACGATTTTTCAGTTTCTGAGCCTCGTTCGCATAATCAGAGTGATTGTTCCAGAGATTTCCAGGATTCAAGATATCATTGGAAATACCAGGTAATTTGTTCGGAATCAAAAGCTTGAAAATTGGGTCTTCGTGATAGCCATTTTGATCAATCGTTCCATCAATCACAGCCCTTACCATCTTCCGAGTATAATCAATATCAATTCTCTTCCCTATTCCGTAAGGTCCTCCAACCCAACCGGTATTAATTAAATAAACTCTTGAACCATGCTTGGTTATCTTCTCTCCCAACATGTGTGCGTAGGTTTTGGGATTGAGAGGCATAAAAGGCGCTCCAAAGCACACCGAAAAAGTGGTTTGCGGCTCGACTATCCCTCTTTCAGTTCCAGCCAATTTACTGGTATACCCCAAAATGAAGTTGTAAACTGCTTTTTCGGTTGTTAGTTTTGATACTGGAGGCATCACTCCGAATGCATCCGCGGTTAAAAATATAACCACTTGTGGATGTTTTACAATTCCTGGAATGAAGGCATTTGGGATAAATTCAATAGGATAGCTCGCCCGGGTATTCTCAGTATATCGGTTGTCAGCATAGTCCGGTTGGCGGGAATCTGGATCAAGATAAACATTTTCCATTATCGCTCCATAACGGATTGCGTCCCAGATTTGTGGTTCTTTTTCTTTCGAAAGATTGATACACTTTGCATAGCAACCTCCCTCAAAGTTAAAGATTCCCTGATCAGACCAACCATGTTCATCGTCGCCAATCAGGCGTCTTTCGATATCAGCTGAAAGTGAAGTTTTACCGGTTCCTGATAAGCCAAAAAATATGGCCACATCTCCTTCTTTCCCGATATTTGCCGAGCAGTGCATTGGGAGAATCCCTTTTTGAGGAAGAATATAATTCATCACTGTAAAAATGGCTTTTTTTATCTCGCCACCATAGGACGTACCACCGATGATCACTTTTTTTTCTTTGAAATTGATAATTACAAAAGCTTCTGATCGAACGCCATCGATATCAGGAATTGCCTTGAAACGCGGGAAACAGAATACAGTAAAATCCGGAACAAAAGATTGTAACTCTTGGGCGGTGGGTTCTAAAAACATATTATTTACAAATATTGAAGCATAAGCATATTCATTTATGAAACGAACTGCCAAACGGCTCTCTGGATCAGTCCCTACAAAAGCATCATCAATGTATATATCTTTTTGTTGGAGATAGCTGAGCATTTTGGCATACAAACGCTCAAAGATGTCCTTGGATACTGGTTTATTGGTCTTTCCCCAGTCAATTAAATCATGAGTCATTTCATCATCAACAAAAAAACGATCTTCTGGTGATCGACCGGTATAAGCCCCAGTGAGAACACTGAATGCACCTGTAGATGATAATATGCCCTCTTTTTTTTGCAATGCATGCTCAAATAATTCAGGTATGCTTAAATGATAAAACACTTGCTTAGGGTTAAATACACCTGATTTTTCAAATGAATAATGGGCCTTCTGCATCAAGTTCTCACCTTCCTAAAAAAGAATATTTTCAATTCTACCATAAATTTCTTATTCATCAAGTATGATATTCTTATTCCAAAAGCTGGAAAAAGAGAAAATCAATGAATTCATTTGGAAATCAATCGGAAAAATTCAATATGCAAATATGGGGTATAATGAAATAAACAAATGTTATCAAATCATAATTTGTATAAAAAACAATAAAAACGTATTGGTGGAAAAACATGAACGTTGATCAAAAATCCCATCACATTATCCGGCAAAGCAATAATTATCTCTTAACCAAGTTTTATATCAACCCTCAAATCCCTGCCTTGATGGTGAAACCAACCATTCCGCCTCCCTACCCGGCTATTTTTTTTCTTCATTATTATCGTGGCAGTAAGGAAAATATCCAATTTCTTGCCAATGAGATTGGAAAATCGGGCTTTATGGCAGTCGCTATCGACATGGAATATCACGGCGATCGGACCCAAACTGGAAAAGATATTCTCTCTCCTGATTTGGAAAGTGATGAAAAAGCCTTTTATAGAACAATCCATGATTCATTGATCGCCCTTCAATTTATCGAAAACCATCCCGATTTCGATCGTCACTCACTTTTTTTCTGGGGAGTAAGCTTGGGAGCCTTAATTGGAAGTATCGTGTGTGCTCAATATGGAAAATTTAAAAGTATTGCTCTGGTGGTTGGAGGTGGAAATATAGAAATTCTTGCTCGTGAAAGCATGCTTGATTCCATGGTGAATATCCGATATAGCCTCCTTAAAAATAAAATTTCACCCTTCAACCTTGCACAACGCTGGAAAGACCTCGATCCACTTCATTGGATATCATCTTTTGATCATACGCCGATCTCCTTTTTTAATGCAAGCAAGGATATCATCATTCCTCCTGAATGTACTTGGGCACTCTTTGAACGCTCTCCTTCACCAAAAAAAATTTTTTGGTTTCCTACCGGCCATGGTCTATTATTTGAGCGCTATTTTGGAGTCCCGAAAAAAATTATTGATTTATTTCGCCAAATCTCGAATCAAAAATAAAGATTGCTTTTTTGGGTAGTAATATACAAAACGACACCCCTCCAAGAAGGGAAATTGTTCATTGAGTTGCCTCAAAGAGAGGAATCTAAGGGAGGTGTATCTATTGCACTTTTATTGGTCGCTATTTAGTTATTTAAGTAAATCTTCCCTTAAAACATTTATAGGGAGCTAACTCGGGCGAGTCGGCTCCCTATAAATGCAAGGAGGGGATTTTCTATTTATCTCTTCTTTTTTAAAGTTTTCTTTTCCTGCACTATTATATTCATTAAGAAAAATTTGTCAACTTAAAAGTGATATTCAACTTTATTCCTGAATAAATTCATTTACTTTATGGATACCGATTCTCTCCCTTTTAAGAAAGCTACCATATTGATTTGAAAGAGTTTTTGAGGAAATGTCTCCTTCATCACTTCTTCCCATATATTTTCACTATCGAAATGAAATAATTTACTCATAGCACCAATCAATACGGTATTCACTACTCTTGAATTTTGAAGGGATTCAGCAATTGAAAGAGCATTCACCTCATATACTGAAAAGCCTTTTTCCCTGAATAAACGAGCCGAAAAACCGGTATACGGTTCTGGTTTCATCCCTACCGGATTAAGCCTCCAAGTATTAATGATGATCGTTGCATCAGAAGAAAGAAATTCACTATAACGCAACGCTTCAGTTTCTTCAATGGCAATCATGTATTGAGCTTCACCTTTTCCTAATAAGGGAGAAAAAACTTTTTCACCATATTTGATTTGGGTGATAACTGACCCACCACGCTGCGCCATTCCATGAACTTCCGATTGACGAACGTCAAAACCTTGATTCAGGAGGAATTTTGATAGTATTTCGCTTGCTTTCAAAACGCCAGT
Organism: Candidatus Atribacter alterifermentans; assembly: GCA_012517635.1. Classification (GTDB taxonomy): domain Bacteria; phylum Atribacterota; class Atribacteria; order Atribacterales; family Atribacteraceae; genus Atribacter; species Atribacter alterifermentans. Next base: position 9,725 of record JAAYUP010000130.1, on the reverse strand, counting down.
TCCGCCTACTCCAACGATAACAATACCACCATATTTCATGATTAGTTTTCCTCCTTTATTGCATTAAACTGGCAAATTTGGCTACAAACTCCACAAGCACGACAATATTCCTCAATAATTTCAACACGATCGCCATCAAGCTGAATTGCTGGACAACCTAATTGCAAACATTTCTTACAAAGCCGACAGAGATCTGGATCCACTTGATAGAAATTCTTTTTTTCTTGTTTTCGAATAAGCTGACAGGGTTCGGTGAGAATAAAGACCGTTGGTCCAGAATTCTTTCTTATCGCTTCCTTCAGGAGGGATCGGAAATGTAAAATATCAAATGAACTCAGATGATGAACTTCTTTCACTCCTAAGGCTTTTACCAACCTTTCGAGGTCAAGCGTTGAGGTTTTTTCACCCATCAAAGTAACTCCTGTTCCTGGGTGATTTTGTCCTCCAGTCATGGCGGTAATGCTGTTATCTAATATAAAAACTAAAATATTGGTTTGGTTGTAAACTGCATCTAAAAGAGGATCGATTCCGCTGTGAATAAAAGTTGAATCACCGATGACCGCTCCTACTGTTAACTCGGGATGAGCTAATTTAAAACCTTCAGCATTTGAAATTGAAGCTCCCATACAAATACAAGAATCAATCGATGAAGTTGGTGGCATCACTCCCAGTGTATAACATCCAATATCTCCAGTTACAGTAATTTTTAGGTCTGAAAGCACTTGAAAGACCCCGCGATGAGGGCACCCAGCACACATGATTGGCGGACGAGGGAAAAGATATTGACTCAAATCGTTTATTGGTGGCGGGGGAAGAGGAATGCCTAATAAAGAGACTCTAAGAATATCAGGGGTGATCTCACCAATTCCGGGAATTCGATTTCTCCCCTCAACCGAAAAACCCGCTGCTTTCATCTCGTTTTCCCAGAAGGGATCTAATTCTTCAACCACTCCTACATTTTTAACTTTCCTAACAAAATCTGATATCATTTGAAGCGGTAAGGGGTAACCAATTCCTAATTTTAACACCGAAGCTTGAGGCAATACCTCTCGAACATGATTATAAAGGACACCTCCAGTAATAATTCCCAAATGAGTATCTCTCATTTCGATGCGATTGAGTTCTGATTCTTCTACCCATACTTTTATTTTCTGCAAACGCTTTTCAAGAGCAATTCTCCGTTTTCTGGCAAATCCAGGAATCATTACGTATTTTTCAGCATCTTTTTGATAAGGAAATGCTGTAAAAGGAACCCTTCCCTGGGGATAGACAACCGAACGAGAGTGTGAAACCCGGGTGGTCGATCGAACCATTATTGGTGTGTCAAATTTTTCACTAATTAAAAATGCTTCCTTGGTAAAAATCCGAGCTTCCTCACCGTCCGCTGGTTCTAAAAAAGGAATTTTTGCAAACCGAGCATAGTTACGACTATCTTGTTCATTTTGAGAAGAATGCATTCCTGGATCATCGGCTACTACGATAACCAACCCTCCTCTCACTCCAGTGTAGGAAAGAGTCATCAATGGATCAGCGGCAACATTTAAACCCACGTGTTTCATAGTAGCTAAGGCACGTCCCCCAGCAATAGCTACCCCAGCTGCTACCTCAAGGGCAACTTTTTCATTAGGGCACCACCTTGAATGAACATCTCGGTATTGACTAAGATATTCAAGTATTTCACTACTGGGAGTCCCTGGATAACCAGCACCTACCTGAACACCACCTTCATAAGCACCTCTGGCAATTGCTTCATTCCCTAACATTAAACAAGAATTCTTTTTTTGATTATTCAATGAGTTCGCTCCTTCCATTCAAAAGAAAAAATTTTCCCAAATTGAGTCTCAATCATTCCCCAATTATTTTAACTAAAACTCTCTTTCTTCTTTTCCCATCAAATTCTCCGTAAAAAACTTCTTCCCATGGACCTAAATCCAATTTTCCATCGGTTACAGCAATAACAACTTCTCTTCCCATGATGGTCCGTTTCAAGTGGGCATCAGCATTGTCTTCAAATCCATTGTGCTGATATTGGTTATACGGTTTTTCTGGTGCTAACTTTTCCAGCCATTTCTCAAAGTCTTGATGTAAGCCAGTTTCATTATCATTGATAAAAACACTGGCAGTTATATGCATCGCATTACAGAGAAGCAATCCTTCTTTAATATGACTTTCTTCTAAACAGGTCCTGATCCTTGGAGTGATGCAAATAAAACTTCTCCTTTGTGATGTTTCAAACCATAGTTCTTTTCGGTAACTTTTCACATATCCACCTCTATGACATAAATTTCCCTATCATTGTAACCGACCTTGACAGAAAAAAAAGTATTGATTAGCATTAAAGAGCGGCTATTTGTATCTTCTTGTCAGGTATGATTTCACAAATGGCTCAATGATAAAGGTGGTTATCAGATGAAAAATTCCCAAACCAATTCTTTATATGATGTTGAGCTTATTTCCGTTTCATTTTCTTACCAGGATTTGGAAGTTTTAGAAGATGTTTCTCTCCGAGTTAAAAAAGGGGAATTTCTTGCTGTCATAGGTCCAAATGGAGCAGGAAAAACCACATTACTCAAGCTGATTCTTGGTCTCCTTAAACCAACATCCGGCAAGGTTTTGGTTTTTGGGAAAAATATTAACGAACATCCTAATATCCGGAGGCGAATAGGTTACGTCCCGCAAATCAGCAAAATTGATTACTCTTTTCCGATAAATGTTGAAGATTTTGTTTTGACCGGCAGGTATGCAACTATTGGCCCTGGTCGTCTTCCTAAAGAGAACGACCGCTCAGCAGTAATGGAAACGTTAGAAAAAACGGGCCTTCAATTGCTGAGAAACAAACAAATAGGGAAACTATCCGGTGGTCAGCGACAAAGAATCATGATTGCCCGGGCTTTAATAAATAACCCTGATATGTTAATTCTCGATGAACCAACGACAGCTGTTGATCCAAAAAACAGTGAAAGTCTTTATGAACTCCTGCTTACTCTTCACCAACAAGGTATCACTATTTTAACCGTTTCTCATGACATCGGTGTTATTGCTCAATATGTTGATACCATTGCCTGTGTCAACCGGAAGGTATTTGTCCACGATCGACCAGAAAGTGGAATTTCCGACGAAACCCTGACTGAAATGTACGGTCGTGAAGCTGCTTTCTTTCACCACGGATTTGTTCCCCATATTGTAGTCCGACGGTCTTCACCGGTTCATTATTGCTCAGGAGAAACCGACGAAGAAGATGAAAATGATCATAAACCTTAAGAACTACCGGTATCCAATGCTCGATTCCAAGGAGTGATTTGAACTGGACATTCTTAACTATACCTTTATGCAACGTGCTCTCTTTGCAGGAATTTTAATTGGTTCCTTATGCGCAGTAATTGGAATTTATGTTGTTTTAAAAGGAATGTCCTTTATGGGTGCTGGTATCTCACATGCCGCCTTTGGAGGTGTAGCTTTAGGTTTTCTTTTAAAATTCGACCCGTTGTTGTCTTCGATATTTTTTTGTGTTGCTTCAGGTTTAGGAATTGCTTATTTATCTAAAAAAAGCCGTATTAAAGAAGATACAACGATTGGAATTTTCTTTGCCAGTACTATGGCATTGGGAATATTGATATTTGGTCTCCTGAAAGGTATTAACGTTGACCTATTCGGGTATTTATTCGGTAATATTTTAGCAGTCACCCTAAATGACCTTTATCTTTCGCTTTTGGTCGAAGGAGTGGTTTTTTTCTTTATCCTTTTTTATTACAAAGAACTCCTCCTCCTGGTTTTAGACCAAGAAATGGCAGAAGCGAGTGGTATTCCAGTATCATTGATATACTATTTATTGGTGTGTTTTATTTCTCTCACAATTGTGATTTCAATTAAAGTGGTTGGAATCGTTTTAGTTTCGGCTTTGCTCATCATCCCTTCTGCAGCGGCTTTGCAAATTACTGATAACTTTAAAAGAGCCTTAATAACTGCTATTGTTTTTGGAGTCGCTTCTTCAATAGGAGGGCTTATTCTCTCCTATTATTTAGACACCCCTTCTGGAGCGACTATTGTTCTTTTTGCAACTGGGATTTTTCTAATCACTTCATTTTTAACCCCTAAAAAAAGAGATTAAAAAGTCTCAAATCTTTTTCTTTATTTCCCAAGCTAAAATAACTGCTTCAGCAACTTCTTTCATACTCTTCTGTTTATTCATGCTGTATTTCTGGATTCTTCGGTAGGCTTCTTCTTCATTAATATTATATTCAGCCATCAAAAATCCTTTGGCTCTTTCAATCTTTTTACGAGTCTCTAATTCTTCTTTTACAAATTCACTTTCCATAAGCAGACGATAATTTTCGATAACAACAGCCGCTTGATTCGCAATAGTTGTTAAGGTTTTTATATCATCTTCGTGAAAATCTCGAGGTTCTGAGGTATAGAGATTAAGAACGCCAACTATTTTCCCTCTAACCATTAAAGGAAGACTTACCAAGGAGCAAAGGCCTTCTTTTTCAGCAATTTCCTTATTCCGGTAATTAGGATCTTTTCGAACGTCAGGTACAATCATTGGTTTTTTTTCTAAAGCAACTTTTCCAGCTACACCTTCTCCTAGTTTGATCGGTGGTTTTTTGTTATACGCTTCACTAATTGATTGAGTTGCTTTTATTTCCAGGACTTTTTTCTTTTCATCTAACAACATAAGCGAACAAATATTGGATTTCATTACCTGAGCGGTTATATTCACCATAAGTCGAAGAACATCTTCAAACCCTTTATCCGAGATAATTAATTCACTGATTTGTGATATAGCATTAAGTTCTTCTTTCATAATCTGCCTCCCTGGATAAAAATGCACTATAATTATATAACACTGATAGTTCATAAAGCATATTTTTTCCCTCTATTAATCAAAGGATTTCTCTTTTTTGATGAGTCATTTAAAATAAAAAAGAAGAATATGAAGGAACACGAGATAATCCTGCCTTAATGGGATGTTAAACTCGTTTAAGAACTATTTCAATACGATCAAAGGAGGCTTCCTATGGAAAAGTTATTCGGTACTTTTGGTATTCGGCGAATTGTCAATGAAGTGCTCACCCCTGATTTTGCATTGAAGTTAGCTTACAGCTTCGGGACCTATATCAATCGAGAAACTGTTGTTGTGGGTAGAGATGCTCGAAAACACAGTGAAATGATCTATGATGCCGTTATCTCAGGCCTCCTTGCCTGTGGTTGCCAAGTCATTGAATTAGGGCTTACTGCTACTCCTACCCTTCAGTGGGCTTGCCGGCAATGGGATACCTGGGGAGCAATGATAACTGCCAGCCATAATCCACCTCAATGGAATGGTATTAAATTTATGGAAAAAACCGGTAAAGGCTTAGATCGGGAAAAAGACCTTGAGGTAGAAAAGATTTTTTACTCGGAACAATACCATCTTGTGTCTTGGCAGGATGTTCCCCAAAAAACTATTAAACGTGATGTAAACGAAGATTATATTCAAGCAATTATGGCTAAAGTCAATCTCTCTCTTATTCAACAAAGCCGATTTCGAGTTGTAGTAGACTGTGCCAATGGTGCACCTTGTCTCATTACACCTCAATTATTAAGCAATCTCGGTTGCCGTGTAGTAAGCCTCAATGCCCATCCCGATGGTCGTTTTCCAGGAAGAAACCCTGAACCGACTCCCGAGAATCTAACCGATCTCATTACTCTTATCATGCATTCATCCTTTCATATCGGATTTGCTCAGGATGGAGATGGTGACCGTTTAATTGTGATTCGCCCCAATGGCGAATTTGTTCCAGGTGATTATAGTGTTAGCTTGGTTGCCAATGAATTAGCCCAACAGAATATCCCTGGACCGATTGTAACCACTGTTGCTACATCCAGCATGCTAAGCGATATTGCCAAAAAAACCGGAAGAGGTTTTATCGCAACCGCAGTTGGCGATCTGGTGGTTGCTAAAGCTCTGCAAGAAAACCAGGGGATTTTTGGTTGTGAAGAAAACGGTGGTATGATCTTTCCTGACTTCGTCTGGGGAAGGGACGGTGCCATAGCAGCTGCACGAATCCTTCATATTATGGCCACCAAAGAAAAATCGCTTGACGATCTCCTCAAAGAACTTCCTCAATATTATCAAATTAAAATGAAAAAAACCGTTAACCCCGAGAAAAAAGAAAAAATTCTAAGTGAAATTGATCGGTTAACTTCAGAAGAAAAAAATCGAGTTACGATTGATGGTTACAAAGTTCATTATCCTGATGGTTCGTGGCTGTTAATTCGTCCTTCAGGAACAGAACCTCTTCTTCGTATCTTTGCTGAATCCCAAGATAAAGAAAGAGCTGAGGCTATTGTTCAAAAATACTTAGACATCATCAATTCAATTTAATCCCTGGTTTTTTATGTAAGGGTGAAATTCATTACACCTAAGATTAGGTATTTCAATTTCATCCTCATCTGATGCTGCAAAGCAGCATGAGGGTCTATCCTGTAAACTACAACAGGATAGCAGCCTACGGCGTAAGATGAAAAAAATTGTAAAAGACAAAAACTGAGAGGATAGACCACTTGAGTTTTCATCCTCATCTGATGCTGCAAAGCAGCATGAGGGTCTATCCTGTAAATACCGTGAACCGTGAACCGCTACTAACGTTCTTTCCTTCTTAATTTTTTCCTCTCCCCTGGTGGGAGAGGTATAGGTGAGGGGGGAAGACCAATCCTATCAATAACCATGTTAAAATATCGTAGAATACAAAAAATGATCGTTATTAAAAAATATATGAGGAGAAAAGAAAAAAATGAGTGTCGATTATGAACTTATTCAAGCAGCTCGTCAACTCATGGAAAAGAGGTACGCTGAGGGGAAACACCACATGGGCTGTGCTCTTCGTTCAAAATCGGGCAATATCTACCTTGGAATTCATATTGAAGCATCAGTGGGACGGATTAGCTTGTGTAGCGAATCAGTTGCCATTGGTACTGCAGCAACAGCGGGAGACGCCGAGATTGAACAAATTGTTGCCGTCACCGAATCAGGAGATATTGTTCCTCCCTGTGGGATGTGCCGAGAACTGATTTACGATTATAGTCAAAACGCTTCTTCGGTTATCATCCTCTCAGGACCTCAGGGTCCTTACATTGTACCAATCAAAGAACTCCTCCCTAATCGGTATGAGAGTTCAAAATACCCTAATCGTCGAAAAGGGTAAGATTTCAATTAAAACACTGACCACATTTCTTTTTAACCGCTTACCAGGAACATTTTTGGTCCAACTTTACTTATAGACTATAATTTATCCCCCGCCCCTCCTTTTGAAAGGTTATATTCATTTATAAAAAGCAAAAAACTAAAAATTCACTCTGGGAGAGGGGGGAATAAATTTTATATAAATGGGCCTTATCAACCCTACTCTTTCTTCAGCTCTTCAATAATCTCTTCAACTTCTTTAGAGCCTTCCTTGTAAAATTTTTCTTCTTCGGGATCTAACTCCCGCAGTAAGCGGAGAAATTCTCCGACATGTTCTTTTTCTTCATTCGCGATATCAATGAGTACTTCTTGGCTCAGCTTATCGCTTGTACTTTCAGCGGTTTGCTGATAAAGCTGAATGGCTTCGTATTCAGCAGCAATCATGAATCGGATCGATCGAATCAACTCTTCATGAGTCAATTTTCGATCATTTTTAAGTAAAGTAAACGGATTGCTAAATTCTGGCATTTTTAACTCCTTTCTCTATAAATATTTTTTTATGGTTCTTCTTCGGAATGAAATCAATATCTCTTCTTATAATTTAAACTTAGAAAATGCATTCTTAAAAGCACCCTTCATATCTTCAAAAGCTTTTTCAGCCCCGGATTTCAAATCCTCCCAAGCTTCTTCACTTGCTTTTTTAGCTTCTTCTAGTTTGCTTTGAGCTGCTTCTTTCTTTTCCTGAAATGCATGAATTTGCTTTTGTATCTCCGCCTTTGCATCCGCTCCTGCTCCTTGAGCCTTCGCCTCAAGTTTTTCAATTTCTGCATCCCATTCTTTGAGCTGAGCCGTAAACTTATCAATAAAAGTCTTCCTATCCATAATTAATATACCTCCTAAAATAGATTAAATTTTTGGATCCCGTTCAATTTGCCGCTCATTAATAACCTCAAATAAATCCAAATAGCGGTCTTTCACGTCTTCTCGGTCAAACTTTTCTGGCATAGACTTCTCACTTACTCGCTCAATCATTTCGGCTTGGCGAAGAATGGCCTGCCGCTGTTCTGAATTTTGTGTTTGACCGGCGAGCATGCAAAGGACCTCCAATAACCGAATGGTTACTGCCACACTCGATTGACCGTACTGACGAATCTGACCAAAAGCGGCATTTATCGTCCCAGTGAACGTGATCGGTTGGGTAACTAATCGCAAGGTCCCTTTATCATCATATTGGTAAGGTGAAGGAAATGTCCGGCCCATCAAATAACCCAGAGCAGACCCAAGGCGGTCTATGCATGTGATTGCTGTATATGGATCATTAATACCTGGTGAAAGTGCTCGTAATGCAACCTCTACCAATCGATGAATGGCAAATTCAGGATCCTGTTCAGGGGTACGCTGAACCCCTAGTATAAAGGAACCCGCGACTCTTTCGATTATTCCATCATCGAGAGATTTACTCCCCACAATTTTAACCAAAGAACTCCCCGCCATTACAAATTCTCCAGGATGATATTGAACAAACAAACAAAGGTTATTTTTTATTGCAACATCTAGCAAAGAATTCTCAGAAATGGCACGAAGATAACCACTGTGTTTTGCTAGAACCTGGGTTTCTAAATCCCTTACGAACATTCCCATCTTCTCTTCGAACCCGTTTTTCACTTTTTCTTCTGTTTGTTTCTCGTTTAGTTTAGGGAAAAGTCGTTGAAGATTTTTTTCGAGCTCATCAGAAACATTGGCTATGATTCGATCCGCCTGGATTGAGGTAGAAACGTGAAGAATAAAGTAAATAAGTACTCCAATATTTACCGTTGCCAAAGCTATGGCAAAACTTACCGAAATTGTCGGTGTAAATATGTCCTCTCCTTCTATTTTTACATTTTGCAAAATCAGTAAGCAATAGATAAAAGTTGCTATAAACGTTCCCAGTACGATTTGATTTCCTCGGTCATCCATAAAATTTCGTAGTAATCGTGGACCAAACTGCGAAGATGCTGGGGTAAGAACAACCATAGTTATTGAAAAAACGACACCGGCAACGGTAATCATAGAGCTAGCGATTGTAGATAAAATCGAGCGGGCTCCCTCAGGATCTCCAGAATAGAGCAACTCAAAAAAACGGTAGGAACGAATCGAGACATTTCTGTCTATGGCGAGCATGATCAATGAGAGTCCGATCGCTAAAAGGACCATCACGATTGGGATAAACCAGATACTGCTCCTCATCGATTCCCATAAATACCGAAGCTTTATTTTCATTCATTCAGTCCCTTTAAAATGTGTTGATCTTTATACACATTTTTATTTTCTTTTCATTGATAAATTTATTTTACAATTTCTATTCTGTAAACTGCGACAGGATATCAGACCACGGAGTAAGATGAAAATATTAAAGATAAAAGAACTGGTAAGGATAGACCCCCCTCAGTTTTCATTGTTATATGATGCTGCGATGCAGCACGTGGGTCTATTGTGCTTTTTAAATATGTTAGGTTTCTTCCAATTCGATGTCAAATAAATACTCTCAATAAAGGAAAATTACTTTTTTTATCTGTTT
>JAAYUP010000129.1 GCA_012517635.1 Candidatus Atribacter alterifermentans | reverse complement strand
GAGGATGAAAACTCAAGTGGTCTATCCTCTCAGTTTTTGTCTTTTACAATTTTTTTCATCTTACGCCGTAGGCTGCTATCCTGTTGTAGTTTACAGGATAGACCCTCATGCTGCTTTCGCAGCACCAGATGAGGATGAAAACCCAAGATTCGATATGCCATGGCATGTCGCTACAAGAATCGGGCGCAATACCTTGCGCCCCTCCATTTTTTAATTCTTTGGTAGGGGCTTGATTTATCATGCCAGTGTATTTTCAGGATAGATAACATTGTAAAAAATTTGTTATTTTAAATTAAGATGTTCGATCAAGGAGATGGATGCCTTTTGAAAATTGGTATTCCTCGAGGATTGTTATTTTATCGTTTTTATGCTTTATGGACAACTTTTTTAAAAGAATTAGGTGCGGATCCATTGATTTCTCCACCAACCAATAAGCTCATCATACAGCGAGGACTTACTTATGGAGCGGATGAAATTTGCTTTCCGGTTAAAGTGTTTTTAGGCCATTGTCATTATTTAAAAGATAAAGTTGATTCTCTTTTTATACCCCGTATGGTGAGTTTCTGTAAAAATGAGTACAATTGCCCGAAGATTTTAGGGTTACCCGATATCGTTAGAAATCTCTATAATACTCCTCAGCAAAGGATAATTGATGATGAAATCAACATGAGAGACCGAGGTTTAATTGGATGGCGACAAGGTTTTATTGATATTGGGAAGCGATTTACATCGAATTATAAAAAAATAAACCGTTCCCTTCGAATTGCTGAAGAGGCTCATTTTGAGTATCGAAAAAAAATTGCGAGTGGATATTTTCCTGAGAATTTGATTGATAATCGTCCAATCTTAACATCTCATCAGGAAAAAATTCTTTTATTAGGTCATACTTACCTCATTAATGATAGTTATATTAATATGAATATCCTTCAAAAAATAAATACGATGGGTTATTCAATTGTTACCAGTGATATGATAGATGAAAAGGAAATCAGAAAAGCTTTAAGAAAAATTCCTAAACCCAGTTTTTGGACTATTTCTAATGAAGTATTAGGGAGTGCGCTTTATTCAATATACCAAAAAGATCCTGCAATAAAGGGGTTCGTCCATTTAGTATCTTTTGAATGTGGTCCCGATTCACTGGTTGGTGAACTCATCGAGCGGTGGTTAAAAAGAGAAGTGAACTCTATTCCTTATCTTCGCCTTGAGATTGATGAGCATACTGGTGAAGCTGGTTTGATAACTCGTTTGGAAGCATTTGTAGATATGATGAAATGGAGGACAAAAACATTTGAAAGCAACCTTTCCTCATCTTGCTCATCTGAATGTGGTTTTGGAGGTTCTTTATCCAGCGCTGGGCATTGAAGTTATTCCCCCGCCTCCAATAACTAAAAAGACTATTGAAATAGGAGTTAAACTTGCTCCTCAAAATGCCTGTTTTCCAATGAAAGTGACCTTGGGCAATTTTATTGAAGGCATAGAAAAGGGAGCTGATACTATTTTTATGGCTGGTGGAGTCGGACCATGCCGTTTTGGATATTATGGACAAATTCAAAGAATTATTATTGAAGATCTGGGCTATGATGTAAATTTTGTTCTTATTGATTTTCCTCGATATGGTTGGAAGAACTTTTTTTCCTCCCTGAAAGTAATGATTGGGGGTAAATGGTCAATTTCACGTGTACATCATGCTGTTCGTTTAGCTTGGAATGTTCTTCGATATGTCGAAGATTTAGAAAAAATCAGCCGAAAGGTTCGATGGAAATTAGAAAGCCCTTCACAACTTGATGCATTGATTGAAGAAAGCTTAAAAGAAGTTAAAAAAATTAATTCCATTGCTCAATTAGAAGAAATACGGAGTAATACCTTGTATGAAATATCCCAACTTAATATCTTAGAAAAAAAAGAACCTATTAAAATAGGGATCGTTGGCGAAGTTTATATTGCTCAAGAATTTAGGGTGAATTTTAATATTGAAAAGCTTTTAGGAAATATGGGTGTTTTAGTGGATAATTCAGTTTCAACCGTGGAATATATTCTCAATTTTTTCCCTTTTACTCGTTCAAGAGAGAAAGAAGAAGCTTGGGAATTAGCTAAACCTTATCTTAAAAGATTTATTGGAGGAGAAGGAATTGACACGGTTGGGAATACTATCCGATATGCCAAACAAGGTTATGATGGAGTTATCCATTTATACCCTTTTACTTGCATGCCTGAGGCGGTTGCGAAAAGTATTGTTACAGGAGTTGGAAGAGATTACAATATTCCTATCCTTCATTTAGCAATTGATGAACATGCTGGAGAAGCAGGAATGATAACCCGTGTTGAAGCTTTTGTTGATGTTTTGGAAATGCGTCACAAACAAGATGTTCGAGAAGCATCACACAGTCTTAATGAGTAACAAAATTGATTTTTAAGAATGGTTCAAAGCGTGATAGTTGGAGGTTAGATATAATGGATCTTTATCTCGGGGTTGATGTTGGTTCAGTGACAACAAAGTTTGCATTAATAACATCTGATAAGAAAATTTACTCGAGTTGTTACTTAAAAACCAGCGGGGACCCAATTGGGGCTTTAAAAACCGGTCTTAAATATATACAATCCCACTACCCACCTGGTGGTGTAATACGGGGAGTGGGTACAACAGGCAGTGCACGCCATTTAGCAGGAGTCATTGTTGGAGCGGATATGGTTAAAAATGAAATTACCGCTCATGCAGTAGCCGCCATAACCCTTTTACCAGAAGTAAGAACGGTTTTTGAAATTGGTGGTCAAGATTCCAAGCTGATCATTATTCGCGACCGAGTAGTTGAAGATTTTGCTATGAATACGATTTGTGCCGCAGGAACTGGCTCGTTTTTAGAACATCAGGCAGTTCGTTTGGGAATACCTATTGAGGAATTTGGTAAATTAGCTTTACAGGCTCAACAATCGGTGCGAATTGCCGGTCGTTGCACAGTCTTTGCCGAATCGGATATGATCCACAAACAGCAACTCGGTTTTGGTAAACCAGAAATCATCCGAGGTCTTTGTGAAGCATTAGTTCGAAATTTTATCAATAATCTGGCAACCGGAAAAACCATAATAGACCCCATCGTTTTTCAAGGTGGGGTAGCTGCCAATCAAGGAATTGTTCAAGCTTTCTATGATTTTTACCAAGGAAAGTATAAAATTATTGTTCCCCAAGAGCATGGGATCATGGGTGCATGGGGAGCTGCCCTTTTAGTATTAGGTGAAAAACAAGAAAAAACTTCTTTCCAAGGTTTTGAAGTAATAAATCGATCTTATGAGAACCGAAGTTTTACGTGCAATGATTGTCCGAATAGTTGTGAGATTGTGGTTTTGAGAGAAGAGGGGAAAGTAAAAGCTCTGTGGGGAAGCCGTTGTGGAAAATGGATTCCTGATTTAGTTGATGAAAAACTTTCTGAAAAAGAAGAAAAAACCCTTTCTTTTTCAAAAAAATAGTTCATAAGGGTTTTTATTTTTTTCATTCTTATGGTATTTTAACATTGAGTTAAAAAAAGTTAAGGGGGGTTGTGCCATGGCAGTTTCAGGTTTCTTACAAGAAAACCGAGTAAGTGTAACTTCTGCTATTTTAGCGGTTATATTTATTATTTTAACACCAATTGTGTCTATAATTGGTGGTTTTGCAGCGGTTTCCGAGGTTACTACCGGAGATGTTGCTACTGGGGCGGTGACTGCCGGTGGAACGGTGGTGATTGCAGTTGTTTTAGCATTAATCAGTGCCATCCTCCAAGCAGTGGTGTTTTATCAATGGGGAAATGTGATTAACAACAATATCATAAATACCAAACATGTTTTTACCCATGCCAAAGAACAGCTGCAAGATCCTCTTCGTGGAGAAATTGGTTTTTTTGTGAATCGATTGGAAGATTTTTTGGTTCAAGCATGGCCATTTTATATTTATTTGGTATTGTATATTATTGCTCAATTTGTCGGATGGTATTCATTCCTTCTCTACTTGATCGGTTTTGTTTTTCTGGCAATCTACTTATCGAAAATTTTTAAAGCAACCAGCAAGGTTTCAGACATGAAAGATAAGATATATTCATATCTCAAGGGAGCCAAAGGGTATACCTCAGAAAGCTATATTTATCGAATATCACAACGAAGTGTAGCTTTGGTTATTATATTAAGTGTTATAACCTTGGGAATATATTGGGCCTATATTCTGATTAAATTAAGTATGGAAATAAATGAGTACGTTGCCAGCGATGAAAAAGTTCGACCTGAATTGGAAAAAATGTTAACGACTTAAGCGTGGTCATAAAATAAAAAATGCGGGGTAATAAATATATACTACCCTGCATTTTTTATTTCAAAATGAGGATTTATTATATGGTATTTTTTTTGATATTGTTGAATTTCGTTTTTTTTCTCACAACAATAATAAGTGGTGGTTTTTCCGTTCCAATACTCCTTCGTTTAGGTGCGAAATTTGGTCCTCTTATTGTTTCAGGAGAATGGCAGAGACTTCTGCTTTGCATGTTTCTTCATGGGAGCATCTGGCATCTTTTCTTTAATATGTATGCGCTTTATAATTTAGGCCGATTAGCTGAAGGAGTCTATGGAGCAAAAAAGTTTTTTATCATTTACATTGTCACTGGTATAGGAGGAAGCCTGCTTTCACTTTTAATGAATTATTCCAATGTAAGCGTGGGAGCGAGCGGTGCCATTTTCGGTTTGGCCGGTGCATTATTTGCTAGCGGGCTAAAATACCGGAACACATCTTTAAATAGGCTCACAAGAAACTTACTTCCTTTTATCCTTATAAATTTGCTAATTGGTTTTGTAACCCCAGTAGTGGATAATGGTGCTCATATTGGTGGTTTACTGAGTGGAATGCTTTTGGGTTATCTCATTTCTCCTGGAGAGAGCTGGTTTTCATGGAAGAAGAAAGCCGAAGAAATCCTCCAATGGGCGATGATCGTTTTTATTGCTGTGAGCGTGATCACTTTTTTTATCCCCAATGCTCTGCAAAAATCCTCAATTGATTCAGTGATTACCTTTCATAATCAAATGCAAAACTATATATGGATTGCCCAAAATGGGAATCCACCATCAGCCCAACTTCTTGAAAACCTCCCTACCCCAGATCGTGAAGCACGGGAAATAAAAAATAAAATGCTTGAGTATTCTTCAAGTAGAATAAAAAACGCTGCCAATCTTCAGGAAATTGAGAATGATTTTATGGAGTGGAGAAATCGGGTTTTAAAAAAATATGAAGGTTTAATCTACGAAAAGGACAATTAGGTTAGAGCGTAAAGATATGAATTGAAGACCATTCGTTAAAAACCTTGATTTTAGAAAAACATTTTGTGTTTATCGATGTGAATAAAAAAGCTGGAGAATTTTATTTCTCCAGCTTTTTTATTCAATTAAAAAATTATTTCTCAATATGACTCCTTCGGGATAGAATAACGATGAGAGCAACAATTAAAGGGAAAAATGGGATTGCATATAAATAACTGGCATTTTCTTTTTTCAATAATCTTATTATTCGCTCACTTTGAGAGACAGGTTGACTGTTATTGGATTGAACCAATGAAATTGAATAATCACGTTTAGGAAGAGTCGGATCTAAAATAACTTTATAGCTTTCGAAAGTTGGTTGGTATCCTTGCTGTTTAAGCTCTTCGCTATAATTGAGAATTTCATATCCCAATTCCGGTCCAGGGATTTGCTTTACAAAGTAAGGTTGTTTATCAACTGACTGAAGAATTTGTTGCTTATATCCCAAAATGGTTTTGACGTTATCGATTGGGTCAACATGCACCCATTTCCAACGCTCTAATCGCCCAATATTTTGAGGATCAACCAACTTATTGTGAAATAACTCATTGTATTCATCCTGAAGAAAAGGGTTAAAGTACAGTTCATTTTTCCCTATAGCATGGATGATCCATGAGGGTTCATCACAATTTTCTTTTTTCGTCCAGCGATTTCCTGGAATTATTTCATAACCGGTGCCACCTTGGCGACGGGAAGCAAAAACAATAACTTTTTTTTCACTTCCTTCAACCAGAGTGCCATCTTCGGCTCGAAGTTGAATTTCATAAGATCCAACCGGAAGCTGCAAGACAAAACCTTGAGCCGGCTCGGTTGAATAGAATTGAACAAATTCAGGGGGCTTTGGCTCTTGGGGGATTGGGATATTAATTGGTCCAGTATCTCCAGCTTCACGGCGACGTCTTACTTCTTCTAAAAAACGATTAAAAGACTCACGATATTGAGCCATATTTTCATAGTATTGTTTCAATTGAGCATTAAATTGATCAACAGCTGCTTGATATTTTTTAAAGGATTCTATAGCAGAGGCTTCGGTATAGACCACAGCTTTTTCTGAATAATACCCTTTCGGGTAATAGAGTGAATAAGAAACCTTATCGAGAGTTTCAATAATTTTTCCATTTTGAATCAATTCCAGCTTACCTGAGACCTCTTCATTCAGAGTACTAAAACCCGCCATATATTTTTGGGTAATTGGCCAAAAATAGACAATAGTTTTTCGTGGGCTTATAATGCTGGGTTCATTCGTTATGAGATAAATTGTTTCTTCAGTAGCTGGACAGAAACTTTTGCTGTATCCTGAACCATTAAAGGAAGTCAAAGAATATACCAACTGTTCCCGTAGAACTGGAGCTTCAGCCAGGGCAATTGTCGAGACACCACATAGACTTATAACAATGAGGATAAATAGGAGGGAAAGATTTTTTTTCATGCCTTGACACCTCTTCGGTTCATGATGAAAATGGAAAGAGAGAGAAAAATTGTGACATACACGATGCAATATAGAACAGTGGTAAAGAACAGCGACCAATTATCCAATATCACTGAATCTAAACCTCGTGATAAATAGGCAAAGGGTGAAACCCAATTGATTCCCTTAAAGACTAATTGAAGCGTTTCTCGAATGTAAAAAAGAGAAGTTGGGAGGGATTCTTTTTCTAATCCTATGAGGGTACTATAAGAGAATTGGATGGCAAGGAATGCACCAAAAACAGCAATAAGCGTGATGACCGAACTCCTTACCCGGCTCGTCAATGAGGATATGAAAAGCCCAAAGCTCACCACACAAGATATGAGAAAGACCCCCATAATCAGAGCACGAACCAGACCTGGGGTGAAACCCAAATTAGTAAAAAAACTCACTAAGAAGAAGTAAACGGCAGTAAAACCTAAGGAGATGACACCTAAAAAAAAGTCTTTCCAAAATTTGGCCATGAGAAAGTTCTTCGAAGTAACTGGCCCATAAAAGAGAACCTCTAAGGTTCCTTGTTCACGTTCCCTTGAAATCGAAATCGCCGAAATGAGCACCAGATAGAGCGAAATGATGATGATGGTGATGTATAAAGGATAATTAAGAGGGAACGCACTTACCAAAATATCGTCCTCTCTGATTCCATCGAGAAAATTCTTCAAAATGAAAGATGATGCGAAGAAAGAAATAAACAACACTCCGTAATAACCCCAACTATAGAGACTGTATAAAAGGTCTCTTTTTAGGAGAATCTTGGTAATTCTTCTTTGGCTTGCCATAGTTACTGACCCTCCTTCTTGGTAAGTTCTACGTTTTCAATGACATCTTCAAAAGCGCCCTGCGGAGTGGTTAATGTCAGTTCCATAAGGCCGTATTTCTCGTTTTCAGTATCAATATCAAGTGTATTCCAGGGTATAACAGCTTTGTTTCGGGCTAAATAAGAAGTCGGGTCCCAGAAAAGCTTCATTGGACCGTCGAAAAGCTTTCTTCCCCGGCTATAATTATCTTCGTCGCCGTTTCGAACATATAATTTCCCTTCGAGAGTAAGGGGAAGAGCTGGATAATCGGATATGCCCTGGCCTTCATGATTTTTAAAGCGGATTTCAACTTCAATACCTTGCTCAGTTGGCTCAGAAAAGCATATAATTCCAGCTAAACCAGGGATTTCCTTCCCTTTCATTGTAAAATCAAATACATTTATTCCTTTTTTTATATTTATTTCCTGTTGAATTTCTTCGTAATAGGGAGCAACGGCTTTGAAAGTATGTTTTCCTGGAGGGATTCGGGTTAACCTAAAATCTTTACTCATGTACAAAATGTCCGATTTCCCATCAATAGTGACATGTAGTTTCTTTACAACATCTTGAGATATTTCATCAACCACTCTTCCTTGGAGTGTTCCCCAATTGGTATTGGTGGTGAAATAAACAAAAACAAATAAAGCTGCCAAGACAGCAAGTATAAAAGTAGCAATAAGGATAGTTGTTTTTTTCTTTTTCATTGTCCATGCCCTCGGTTGGTTAATAATGAAATGTTTTGTTGGGTGATAGTGATAAATGCCTCTTCTAAGCTCATTTCTTTCGTTTGCATAGCAAGGATGATGTTCCCAGATTTAAAAATTGCTTCTGAAAGGTCTTTACGATAATCTCGATCATTTTTAAGCTGGAGGTCAATTTTGTTTTCTTTACATTGAAAACTTTGGACAAAAGGAAGGTTATTTAAAACCGGTTCTAAATTTTGAGCTTCCTGATTTAATTCGATACGAATTGTCATGGTATCAGACAGCCTTCTTTTTATATTATCCATATTATCTTCAGCGAGTAATTTTCCATTATTGATGATTCCAACTTTTTTACACAATTTTTCAACTTCGGAGAGAAGGTGAGAAGAGACAAACACAGTTCGACCAGTTTCGTGTTCTTCTTCGATCAGGTCGCGTATTTGCTTAATACTAGTTGGGTCGAGATTTGCGACTGGTTCATCAAGGATGAGTAGTTCTGGATCATGAAGAAGAGCTTTCACAAATGCTAATTTTTGCTGCATTCCCTTTGAATACGCACCGAGATTTTTGTTTTTTTCTTTTTCTAAGCCAACATCATTCATCAATTTATCTATCCGTTTTTGTCGATTTTCAACTTCATAAATTTCGCCAAAAAAATTGAGGTATTCTAAGGCGGTCATGTCACGATAAAAATATTGGTTTTCTGAAACAACACCAATCCTTCTTTTCAGTTCGACATCATTGGGTTTCATTTCATTACCAAGGAGATAAATTTTTCCACTTGATTTAGGAATAAGACCGAGAAGCATCATAATAGTTGTTGTTTTTCCAGCTCCATTTGGACCTAAAAACCCATAAATGTCATTTTTTTCTACCTTAAGGTTTAATTCGTTTACGACCATCAAATCGTTATAGGCTTTACATAGATTTTCAGTTTGTATCATAGAATAGTTTTATATCCTCCCTTCAATACCACTAAAACAGACCTTGGAAATAACCTCTTTATTGGTTTATTCAGTTAAATAAATTTGCTAATTATTTTATACTATTTATAGTGTAAATGGTGATGATCTGTTCCAAGATTGACTAAAAATATTCGTTTTTTTGATAGAATCCTAAGAAAAGGTGTGAAAATGAAAACTCCTTTTTAAGCAGGAATGTCATGATTTTAGTAAAAAAGGGGGAAAAGGATGCCGGAACTTCCTGAAGTTGAAATAATTAGAAGAGAACTCTTCCCTTCATTGCTCAAAGAAAGAATAATTGCTTTAGAAATGAATGATAATAAAATTCAGATTCGTTCTGAAGATATCCTTCATAAAATGATTATTGACCTAATCCGAAAAGGGAAATACCTTTTTGTTATTTTTGATGACTGGAGTTCTCTTCTTTTTCATTTGGGGATGACTGGGAGTTTAATGTACACCAAAACCCAAAAAATTCTCCGATTTCAAAGAGCTCGAATTACTACCTCCCAAGGTTTTATATCTTTTTGTGATGCCCGACGTTTTGGGAAAATGAAATTTTTAATTGAAAGTGAAAGAGAAAAAGTCATGCAAAGTCTTGGATTAGACCCACTATTTTCCTAATATAACTGGGATAATTTTAAACGTCTCTTAATAAATAAAACTCTTCCAGTAAAAAATTTTCTCATAAATCAAACTTGGATATCTGGGATTGGCAATATTTATTCCAGTGAAATTCTTTTTTTAAGTAAAATTCATCCAGAAAAAAGAGTGAATGAATTAACTGTCCAAGAAAAGAAATCATTATTTGATTCAATCCCCTTAGTCCTCAACCAAGCAATTCAATGCGAGGTAACTACTATTCGCGATTATCAACACACCAATGGCACAAGTGGTTTTTTTCAAAACTGTTTACAAGTTTATGGTCGAAAAGGAAAACCTTGTTTGATATGTGGAACTCCAATTGAAAGAATAAAGATGGTACAACGAAGTACCTATTTTTGTCCTCAATGTCAGAAAATATAAAGATTATTATTCATTATTCAGTAACAATTTTTTAAAAAGAAATAGCTAGCGATTTTTTATTAATAAATGTAAGAAATTACCAATATAATACCTTAGAATCGCCTCCCTTTGGTAAAATTCTTACAGGAAATAATTCAATATTTCCTTTGATGAGAGATAAAGAAGATAAGGATGGTATTGTAACTTTTTCAATTTTTTTGAAAGGAGGAAGTTTTTTGCTGAATCGGCAAGGGATCGGTGAAGGTCTACTCAGTTTTTTCTTTCCGCAATATTGTGTGAATTGTAAAAAATATATTACCGAGTCCGCAGGCTATCCCTTATGTAAAGAGTGTGAAGAAATAATTCGAAAAGATGTTTTCCCCTGTTGTTTAGTATGTGGAAGACCGCTCCATAACAATCGCCAAACTTTATGCCGACGTTGCCGAGAGAAACCGTTTTCTTTTGACTTTGCTCGAGCCGTTACTCTATATGAGCCCCCTATTAAGAATGCTATTCATGCTTTTAAGTATCGGAAGATTTTATCTTTAAAAATTTTGTTTATGCATTTGTTTTTCGAGTATTTGTCCTCAAACCCATTTTATCGAGATATTGATGGTATTCTCCCAGTACCACTCCATCAATCTCGTCTTCGCGAAAGAGAGTTTAATCAAGCTGAAATTTTAGCACGAGGTATTTCCGAATTTTTACAAAAACCACTTATGAATAAAGTGGTAACCCGAAAAAAGAAAACCCTCCCACAAGTCGGGTTAAGCATGAAAGAGAGAAGGCTCAATCTCCAAGGTGCCTTTCAAGTAGAGGATGAAAAATTTTTAGTTAGGAAAAAAATATTGATTATTGATGATGTTTTAACTTCTCGCTCTACTGTAGAGAGTCTTGCTATGGTATTACGACAGGCAGGAAGTCAAACTATATTGGTTTTAGCATTAGCAACTGGAAAATAAAAATGAGGGGGATAAAATGAATCAAAGCTGAAATAATATTCATAATTTTATAAATTTATTGACAATTTTATAGAAAAATATAAAATGGAATTGAATGTATATTAGAATAATGAATAATCATTCAATTTGGATTTTAAATAATAAGGATTAACCATGAACCTTACCGATGAAAATATTGAGTTAATGACTCGTATTGCTTGGCTTCACTATGTGGAAGGTCTCACCCAAAATGAAATAGGCCATCTATTAAAGCTATCTCAGCCAAAAGTTGCAAGACTTATCGACAAAGCACAAAAAAAAGGAATAATAAAAATATCGATTGAATCACCACTTTCAAATTGTTTAAAAATAGAATCAACATTTCGTAAACAATTTGGGCTTCAAGATGTTGTAGTGATTCCAACCCCTCAAGAAAAAGAAATTTATGAATGCATTGGGCGAGCAGGAGCGTGGTATTTAGAAAAAGTATTAAATAATGGGGATTTGGTTGGAATTGCCTGGGGGAGAACCCTAAAACACCTGGCTTTAGCAATTCGTTCGGCAAAGGTGAAGAACCTAAAATTCGTTACTATGGTTGGAGGTTTGACGTCCTCAGCTTCACTGAATCCGTATACGATTGGAGAAAAACTGGCTTCAATTTTTGAAGGAGAATGCTATTATCTCTATGCTCCAGCTGTGGTTGAAAGTGAAGAAATAAGAAATTTTTATTTGAATGAAAGAATAAACCAAAATACCCTTCAACTTGCACGTCAAGCGAAATGGTCTTTGGTTGGTATTGGTACGGTTGATGTGCGTTATTCAATTTATTCTTTAACTGGATTTATAGATTATCACGAATTGGAAGCATTAAAACAAAAAGGAGCCGTAGGAGATATCTTGGGTCAATTTTACACCATTGATGGCACCATTTTAGACACACCATTGCACCGAAGGACCGTAGCAATACCGCTTGAAGATATTCAAAAGATGCACAATGTAATCGGAGTGGCAGGTGGAGAGGAAAAAGCTGATGCCATTCTTGGGGCTCTCCGAGGTCATTTTATTAATATTCTTATCACTGATGAAAAGACCGCTATGAAAATAATAAGTCGAATACCAGTCCTGGAGGGATAAAAATGGCCAAAATAACTTGTATAGGAATCCTGGTTGCGGATCTTTTGGGTCGACCAATCAATCGTTTACCAGAAAAAGGAAAATTGATTTTAATTCCACAAATGGAATTACATGTGGGCGGGGGAGCAAATAATACTGGAGTGGTTTTGAAAAAATTAGGTGAAGAAGTGGTGATGGTTGGGAAAGTTGGTCAAGATGGTTTGGGGGAATTTATCATCAATTCGCTGAGAAAAGAGGGGATTGACCCGAAAGGTATAACAATGACTCAAGAATATCCAACATCAGCAACCATGGTTTTAGTCGATGAACAAGGAGAACGTTCCTTTATTCATTGTGCTGGAGCCAATCAGAGCTTAAGAAATGCCGACATTCAAGACGAATTTTTTCGCGATTCAGATATCGTTCACATTACCGGTACCTTTTTAATGCCTGGTTTTGATGGGCCTGAGACAACAGCACTTTTAAAGCGGGTTAAAAAGAGTGGAATTACCACTTCTATTGATACCTACTGGGATGACAGCGGACGTTGGCTCAACATCATTGAGCCCTACCTTCCTCTCCTCGATATCTTTATTTCGAATCGGGATGAATCTACTCGTATTTCAGGTCATCAGAATTTAGTTGATAATGCTAAATTTTTTCTTGATTATGGGATTCAAGTGGTCGCTATCAAGATGGGAGAAGAAGGCAGTTTTATCATGACTCAAAATGAAAAAATATTGGTTCCTCCCTTTCAAGTGAAAGCTGTAGATGGAACTGGTGCAGGAGATGCTTTTGCTGCTGGTTTCTTGGTCGGTTATTTGAAAGGGTGGGATTGGTATGAAACTGGCCGATTTGCTAATGCCTGTGGAGCAATGTGTGTTCAAGCCATGGGAGCTACCGACGGCGTCGGGAACTTTGATGAAGTTATGGATTTTATTCGGAAACATTCATAAATTTTAAAGAAATGAGAGGTTTTTGAATGAAACAGGCTATTCAATTTGGAGCAGGGAATATCGGAAGAGGTTTCATTGGGCATCTTTTATGGGAATCAGGTTATCGGATTGTTTTTGTTGAGGCCTACCCAGAACTTGTTAAACTTCTGAATACTCGGTTAAAATACCCTCTTCGGTTGTTAGAAAAAAACGGTCAAGAAAAAAATGTGACCATAGATAATTTCGTTGTTTATCAGACCGAAGAAAAAAATAAGATTTCAAAAGCTATTGCTGCTTCATCGATTATTTTTACAGCAGTTGGAGTAAAGAATTTACCGGCTGTTGCTCCTTTAGTCGCAGATGGGATTCAGCTTCGCCTTAAAGAAAATCCTCACCCACTCAATATTCTGTTGTGTGAAAATCTCAAAGATGCTCCTCAATTTTTTAAAAATGAAGTGGAAACTCATTTAAATGATGAGGGGAAAAAATTTCTTCAAGAAAAAGTTGGGTTTGTTGGAACAGTTGTTGCTCGTATGGTTCCGGTAATGGATAAACGGTTTGGTGTTGATGACCCTCTGTTTATAGTTGCTGAAGCCTATCATAAACTTCCTTATGATGTGACTGCTGTAAAGGGGAGTTTACCCGAAATTGCGGGTTTGAAACCAGTTCAAAATTTTCAATCCGAAGTTGATAAAAAGCTCTTCATTCATAATTTAGGCCACGCAACCATAGCCTATTTTGGTTACTTAAAGGGATATGAATACATACATCAGGCAATTGCCGATGAAGAAATAAAAAATCTTCTTGATGAAGTGCTCAAAGAAACCTCAAGTTCAATTCTCCGTAAATATCCGGATTTAGACAGGATTGAAGTAAACGAATTCGTTGAAGATTTAAAAGAACGTTTTTTTAACCCACTCCTTATGGACACGGTCTATCGAGTTGGAAGAGATCCTATTCGTAAACTGGGAGAGGATGACCGGATAATAGGAGGAATTGCTCTTTGTCAATCTCAGAAAGTCTTTCCAGATGCAATATTAAAAGTGGCTGGGATTGCATTAATCTATGATTATAATCAGGATGCCGATGCGGTAAGGCTCCAAAGTATGATTAAAAATGAAGGAGTTAAAGAAGTCGTTCGTAAAGCGTGTGGTGTTGATCCTGAATCCGATGTCGGAGAGAAAATTATCCAGTCTTATCATCAGTTTCGGGAACGGTTTCGGAAATTATGAAAGAATACATTGTAAACTTCCCTTAGGGAAGAATTGAGAGGAGTGGAGTAAATGAAAGCAGCTGTTTACTACGGACCGGGAGATTTAAGGGTCGAAGAATGTCCTCTTCCGGAAATTGGACCGGGAGATATCCTTCTTAAGGTTGGTGCCTGCGCGATATGTGGAACTGATATGCGGATTTTTCGTCATGGTCATAAAGGCGTAAAAATTCCCCAAATTGTTGGTCATGAAATTGCAGGCACGATTGCTGAAGTTGGAAAAGAAGTCAAGGGGTATACTGTTGGGGAAAAAGTTGCAGTCGATCCCATTGTATCGTGCGGTGAATGTTTTTACTGCCGACGCGGATTGACCAATCTATGCCTCACTTTTAAGGAAAATTATGAAGCTTTCGGATACTATTACCCCGGTGGATTTGCTGAATATATGCGGATTCCAGAAAAAGCCATACGACGAGGAAATCTTATCCCAATTCAAGATGACTTGGCTTTGGAAGAAGCTGCTATTGCAGAACCGATGGCTTGCGCTTTAAACGGTCAGATGTTGTCCCGAGTTGGAGTTGGTGATCATGTATTAATTATTGGCGCTGGTCCAATAGGTTGTATGCATATTTCCTTAGCAAAAACCCTTGGAGCAACCAAAGTTATCATTTCTGAATTCCAGGAAGGTCGTTTAAACTTGGCTCGTCAGTTTGGAGCTGACGTTTACGTGAATCCAATGCAAGAAGACCTGAAAGAAGTTCTCATGAAGGCAACCAATGGGATTGGTCCTTCGGTAATTATCATTTCTGCTCCAGCTCGAAAGGCACAAGAAATGGCATTGGATCTAGCTGCGAACCAAGCTCGAATTAACTTTTTTGGAGGGCTACCGAAAGATGATCACTTGGTGAGCCTCGATAGTAATATCATCCATTATAAAGAACTCTTTATTCATGGAACCAGCGGAACGACTTCAAACCATATTCAAAAGTGTATTGAACTGATGGCCGGGAAAAGGGTGAATGCTTCTCAGATCATTAGCAAGATCATATCTTTAGAAGAACTTCCTGCCATGTTAATTGAAGCCGAAAAGGGAAATTATCTGAAAATAATCGTCAAACCTTAAATTATCGGACTGATTGGTAGATAGATCGAGTTTTAACCGGAATGAACAGCGCTTACACTATCATGACTGTTTGCGAGCTGCCTAATTTTTGGAGGTGTTTATCTTGAAATCGAAAGAAAAATTACTTCAAATGTATAAGGATATGATTCGTATTCGCCGTTTTGAAGAAACGGTAAGTGATCTTTTTTCTCAGGATAAAATCCGAGGGACAACTCATCTTTATATAGGCGAAGAAGCCGTTGCTGTTGGAGCATGCAATGCGATTCACTCTGATGACTATATTACTTCAACACATCGTGGGCATGGTCATTGTATCGCAAAAGGAGCTACTTTGCGGGAAATGATGGCCGAGTTATTTGGGAAAATGACTGGGTATTGCAAGGGTAAAGGAGGATCGCTTCACATTGCTGACCTGAACGCTGGGAATCTTGGAGCGAACGGAATTGTTGGAGGTGGTATTCCAATCGCAACTGGTTCGGGATTGACCAGTAAATATAAAAAAACTGGGAAGGTGACAGTCTGCTTTTTTGGTGACGGAGCTTCCAATACCGGAGCTTTCCATGAAGCGGTGAATATGGCGGCTACCTGGAAGTTACCAGTCGTTTTTGTATGCGAAAATAATCTTTATGCTATGTCAACACCAGTGCGAGAGGCTTTTCCAATTTTAGATATTGCTGAACGTGGTCAGGCTTATGGAATGCCAGGGATAGTAGTAGATGGGATGGATGTATTAGCAGTTATGGAAGCTGTTGAACAAGCAGCAGAAAGAGCTCGTCGAGGAGAAGGTCCAACACTCATTGAATGTAAGACCTATCGGTACTTAGGTCACTCCAAAAACGATCCGAGAGCTTATCGTACCAAAGATGAAGAAAAACAATGGAAAGAACGCGATGCGATAAAGCGATTTCGTAAATGGTTGCTCGAAAACACTATTGCTACCGAAGAAGAAATTCAAACTATTGATGAAGAAGTCGAAAATGAAATAACTGAAGCAGTTGAATTTGCCGATTCGAGTCCTTACCCTCCACTGGAAGAAATAGTCAAAGACGTTTATGTCGAAGAAGATTTTGCCGAAAAAGAGCGGAAAAAAGGAGTAAAAATCGTCCTCTCTTTTAACGAATATAATAATAATCAAACTCTAAGAAATATTACCTATCGTGATGCTTTAAATGAAGCCTTAAGAGAAGAACTTAATCATGACTCCAATGTGGTATTGATTGGAGAAGATATTGGTTTATATGGGGGAGCATATGGAGTAACTCGGGGATTATGGCAGGATTTTGGCGATGAAAGAGTGAGAAATACTCCTATTTCGGAAGCAGCCATAATAGGGTGTTGCGTCGGTGCAGCAATAACCGGTCTGCGTCCTGTTGGTGAACTGATGTATGTGGATTTTGCAGGATTAGCTATGGACCAAATTTATAATCAAGGGGCAAAGATTCGTTATATGTTTGGTGGGAAAGCTCTGGTACCGATGGTTATTCGTACTGAGGGTGGTTGTGGTCGATCTTCGGGAGCCCACCATGCCCAAAGCCTGGAAGCTTGGTTTATGCATGTTCCTGGCCTCAAGGTGGTAATGCCAGCTACTCCTTTTGATGCGAAAGGCCTTCTTAAGTCAGCTATTCGAGAAGATAACCCAATTATTTTTATCGAACATAAAATGTTATATAACACCAAAGGATTAGTTCCTGAAGACGAGTATCTTATCCCAATAGGGGTTGCTGATGTGAAAAAATCTGGTACTGATGTAACAGTGATTGCTTATTCACGGATGTTGTTGGTTGCAATGGAAGCGGCAGAAATGTTAGAAAAAGAAGGCATTCATATTGAAATCATTGACCCCCGAACCTTGTTACCCTTGGATATCGATACCATTGTCACTTCGGTAAAGAAAACCGGAAAAGTAATTATTGTTTCCGAAGCGTGTAAAACCGGTGGACCAGGGGGAGAAATCGGGATGCAAATTATTGAGAATGCCTTTTATTATCTTGATGCTCCATTGGTGCGATTAGGTGCTGCCGACGCACCAGTACCCTGTAGCCGTTATTTAGAAGATAATTCGATTCCCCAAGCTCAAGATGTAGTCAATGCAGTCAAAGGGTTATTAGAATAGTTAAAGTGAATTGGTAGGAGAGATCTTGATCCTGATCATATTTTATGGAAAAAGCCAACGGGCGCAAATTTATTGCGCCCCTTAAGTTTTTTTGATTTTTCCTCCATATTAATACTCTTTTAATCTTATCATTATATGGAAGATTTTAAATATTTTAATATTTATTATCGAGACAGCTCGCAATTGTCACTTTTTAACAATAGATGAAGGAATAGAAAATGGATCAAAAAACTGAAATCAAGTTTTATTTTATGGTTGGTTTCATCCTTTATTTTTTAGCAATATCAATGATCATTACTGGTGCGGTTCTCCCCAAATGGATGGATTTTTTTAAAGTAACAGCAGGTCGAGCTGGAAGACTTTTTTTCCTTTATTATTTAACCTATGTATTCACTACTTTTTCCAGTGGTTTTCTTTGTGACCATTTTGGGAAAAAACCAATAATAGTTCTGAGCCAATTGCTTCTTGGAATCGGTTTTTTTTGCATAAGTGCAGCCCATTCTTTTTTTATTATTGAATTAGGAATGTTAATTATGGGTTTGGGTGGAGGTTTTTGTGAAGCACCCATGACTGGTCTCGTATCACAAGTTTTTAATGGTCGAGAAGGATTTGCCTTGAACATAAGTCAAATTTTTTTTGGGATCGGAGCTGCCAGCGGCCCTTTTTTAACCGGCTATCTGTTAGGGATAGGTTTTAGCTGGAGATATTTATATCTCATTCCCGGGATTGTTTCTTTTGGTTTGTTTTTTCTCATTTATTTTGAGAAAAAGTTATTTCAAAAAGAGAAAAAAGGAATATCGAGTGGGAATATTCTAATTTTGTATCAACGTTGGAAAGTTTTTTTGGCAGTTAGTTGTTTAGCGATGTTGCTCTATGTGGGATCTGAGATCGCCTGCTCCTCCTGGATGAGCACCTATATAGTAAAGGGACTAAAAGGAAATCTATATTTAGGAGGAGTCGCCATGGCTGGATATTGGGGAATGATAACCATTGGAAGAATTGCTTTTGCTTATCTCTCACAAAGAAATCACTATGGAATGCTTTTGCGAGTTTCATCAATTATTAGCTTAGTTTTTTTATTCTTACTTATCTCGACCAATAGCATTCCCCTCGTCATATTATCCTTTATGGGGATCGGTTTTGGTTTTTCTGGTATCTGGCCCTTAGTTGTTGCCGTAGTTGCCAGAAATATTGAAGAAATGCAAGCGACTGCTATTGGAGTGGTAGTAGCCTTAGGTGGAACCGGTGCTTTACTCTTCCCCTGGTTGTTTGGAATTTTTTCTGATTATTTGGGATTTCGTTTTATCTTCATCATGGTTCTTGTATTAGTGGTGGCGATGTTTTTCGTTTTTCAATCTCGTTTTTTTAAAGAGAGCATAAAGACCTGATAAAATTGAGGGAGTGAGGGGGTACGAGATTTGGTTCCTTCTCCCTTAATGGAAGAAGGTGAGGATGAGGGTGGTTTTTAAACGGTTCACGGTTCACGCTT